>JBIKMF010000341.1:0-4607 GCA_044359425.1 Phycisphaerales bacterium | reverse complement strand
AGGAAGCGGCAACTCCGTCGGCCGCCCACCGAAGAGCCCAAGCGCCGAGGCCCGCGCCACCAGTTGCGTGCCGTCGGGCATCACCCGTACGTCGTCCACCGTCATCACGGAGTACCCGTGACTCCCGGTTCGCACCAATGCCGGCGCAAGCCCCGCGACGCCCGTTGCGATTCCGATCCACAGCAGCGCAGTCACCCACGATCGATGCCGCATCCGCAGCCGCTTGAGGATGATCGCATCGCCGGGACCAACCAGCAGCGCCATCGCCAGCATCGTCACCAGCAGCGTCGTGAACAGACCTTTGCCCAGCGGAGCCACCACGCTGATCTCGTCAAGTGCCAGACGCAGCGCCTCCCGCGTTTCCGGCGTCGCGCCCGAGGCCGGATGCCACCACCACGAGTCGCCCTGCACACGCTTCTCGATCTCGTCCCGGCCGCCCCACGCGACCTTCTTCACCACATCGCGCCACAGCCGAGTTCCCGCCGCGGTGTTGCCGCTTCCGATGATCCCGGTCAGCGTGCCCGGATCAACTCCCATCACGCCCAGCATCCCCATGCCGTAGGGGCCCCACGCGAGCATCCCTTCGTTCGCGCCGTGCCCGGTGCCGGTCCAGCCGACCTTCCATCCGTCGCGCACGCCTTCGCTCGTCAAGCGGATCGTCCGCGCGGGGCGAGGTCTGAGCAGAACGCTCTGCTCCGCCACGCCGTTCGCGATCGCCGTCAACTCCGGCGACGGCGTCACCTCGCGTGCCTCGGTCATCTCGAACGTGCCAAGCGGCACGCCCGGATGAAGCAGCGCCCGCCACCCGCTCCCCGCGCTGTCCGTCAAGATCACGAGCCGCCCGCCCGCGATCACCCACTCCATCAATGCGCGGCGTGCCTGCGGCGTCTCCCCGCTCAACGCCTCTTCCGTCGCGATCACCAGTTCGTAGCCGTCATAGGCGTGCCAGTGCACCGGCAGCCCGTCGGTCGCAATCTCCACGGGCGACTGCCGCCACCGCGCATCAGGGTCGGGCAGCTGTTCCTGCTGCCACGGCGGGATCGGCACAGGAACCCCGTTCGCCGTCGTCGGCGGCGCAGCGGGCGGTTCCGGTGGCTTCGGTGTGTCCACCGACTCCGTCGGGCCGTTGATGCTCCCCGTCGTGTCGCGGACCATGAAGTGCTTCTGCACCGTGGTCTCGCCGACGCAAAGGAACGAGATACCCGTGCTCGAGACGTTCGGTGCCTCGAAGCCCTCACCGATCAGGCCATCGCGTGAGATCGTCCACCGTTGACTGTCCCGCCCGTCGCTCGCGGTCACCACGATCTTCCGCCACTCCGCCGTGAGCAGAAGCGGAATCTCCACCGGCACCGAAACGCCCGGCGTCGTCGCCGCGCCGACCATCACCACCGCGTCCTGCGTGTTGTCGTGCGCCGAACGCAGCGTGATCGTGCCGGACCACGGGTTGTTCCCGCTCGAAATCCAGAGCCTGAGAAAGGTCTGCCGTTCCGCCGGCACGGTGTTCGTAAAGCCGAAGCTCGAACGATCGATCGTGATCTCTTCCGCGCCCGAGTGCGAGCCCAGCGCAACCGCCGCCGCCGCGCCCAACGCCGCGAGCCCCCGTCCGCGTCCCCAGTCGCGCGCCATCCGGGTGAGTCGCCGCATCGTCCTGAGCATCACACGTGTACCTTCCGGTTGTAGACGAACCACTCGAGCATCACCACAGCCAACGCCGCGAGAATCAGCCACGGCCACAACCGCTGATCCGCCGCCGACGGCGCCCGTGACTCCGCCGCCACCACCTGGGTCGCGAGCGAGATGTCCGCCGCCGCCGCGACATCCGACTCATCGCTATCCATCAGGTTCGACGCGTACACGCGCAGCGCCCTCGAACCATCCATCACGTCCGTCGGCCCCGGCGTTCCGTCCCACCGCACCTCGTACACCCCGGTCTCCGCGACCGGCCCGTACACGATGCGGCCGTCCGCCGCCGGCGACAGTTTCTGGGAAACCCCTCCCGGCCCTTTCAACTCCACATTCGTCGCGCTCGAAGGAATCCGATCCGACAGCACGCTCCCCGGCTGAACCTGCCGCGGCATCGTCACCCCCGCGCCGTCATCACCCAGGTACCGGATCGCCGATCCGAAGAACACCACGAACCCCGCATCAAACGGCCAACTGCTCTGCACAGGGTCAAACGTCACGATCACCGCGCGAGTGTCCGCCTTCGTCAGCTCCAGAATCGCCGGCCCGTTCTCGCCTGTTGCGATCTCCCGCGCCAGCGACCCTTGCCCCAACGTCACCACGCGCGACTGCGCCACGACGAGCGTGTCCAGCGCAACGCCCCGCAACACGGGGTGATCCCGCAGCCAGTCCACGATCCCCGTCGCGGGACCCTTGCCCGCGTCCGTGATCCCCGACGCGCCCGTCGGCACGGCGTTCAGCACCAGGTACCGACCCGGCGGCAAACCCGGCGAACCCGGGTCCAGGTTCTTCGGCAGGTACGAGTCGAGCACGATTACGTCGTACTCGCCCAGCTTCTCCTGCCGCGCAAGCTCCTCGTACTGCGTCGAGCTGAGTTCCGTGAGCCGTGACAGCGGGAGGCCTTCGAGCACCGCTCCCAGGAGCCCACGCTCCGGCCGATCGCTCACCACCGCCACCGCCATCCGCTTCGCCGGCGGCACCACCAGCCACCCGCGGTTGTCGAGCGACAGCACATCGTCCCGCAACCCCTCGCCCGTCGCCACCTCACGCAGCCGCACCGCGACCATCGCGCCCTCCGGCCGATCCAACTGGAACACCACGCCCCCAAGCCCCGGGATCGACTTGCCACCGGTCGCCGGCGCGGTCGAACCCTCGATCGCCGCCTCCGGCGCCGCGGCATCACCGCGCGCCGCCACCGGCGCCGAGACCACATTCCCCGTCTCTTCCTTCGCAGCCGGCAGCGTCGTGCTCTTGATCCCCGAGATCTCGCCGTCGAGCAGCAGCTCGATCTCCAGCGCACGCTCGGCCGACGTGTTGTTCGTCAGCCCAACGTGAATCATCAGCTTCGCCGGGTTATCGAACGACCGCTCCGCGCGCAGCGAGACGACGCCGATGTTCGGCGAATCCGTCTTGCCCACCCGATGAAACTCGATCTGATCCTCGGGCCCCGGCTTGGCTTTCGCCGCGTCCGGCAGCCGTCCGTCGGAGAAGATGTGCATGTGCAGCGGCAACCCGCCGTCCAACCCCTCGATCGCCATCCCCTCAACCACACGGCGTGGCGCGTGCGCCCGGGCGAGCCTCATGGCCTCCTCGATCGACGTCGGCCCTTCCGTCGCGGTAATCGACTCGATCGCCCGCTTCAGCGCCCGCTTGTCGCCTGTGAAGGTCTGCCGCACGTCCGCCGTCGTGTCGTACGCGATCACCATCGCCTCGTCGGCTTCCTTGGTGTCGAAGAACCCCTTCTCCCGCATCAGCTCCACCAGGTCCATCGCCTGCTTCTTCGCGGCATCAAACCGCGACAGCGGTCCACCGTCCGCGTCGGTCTCGTCCGTCGCCAGCATGCTCCCCGATCGATCGATCAGGATCACGTGCTTCTGCCCGCGCAGCTGTTCCCCTTGGATCTGCGGCTGCCCCAGCGCCGTCAGCAGCGCGGCGAGCACGATGAGCTGCAGGATGAGCAGGATGTTCCGGCGCAGCCGCTGAAACGGCGCGTTGGCCTGGAGATCCTGGATCGCCTTGCGCCACAGCAGCGTCGTCGAGATCTCCATGTCCCGACGCCGCAGCTTCAGGAAGTACAGGATCAGCAGCGTCGGGACGGCAACCGCCGCCGCGCCGGCCGCCAGGAGCGGGGTGAGCCACGTCATCGCGAAACCTCCGGACTCGTGCCTGTGTGGTTCACGTGATCATCCCTCGCTTGCGAAGGTAGTCGAGCATCAGCACATCGACCGGCGTGTCGCTCTTGACCGTCAGCATCGTCATGTCCCGGCGCGTGCAGAACTCCCGCAGCGAGTCGCAGTACGCCGCGAGGTTCGCCTTGTACCGCTTGAGCAGCGGCGCGGAGATCGTCACTTCCGCCGTGTCCCCGTCCTCAACGTCCTTGAGCCTCAGGTCCCCCGTGAGCGGAGGGTCGATCTCCTGCGGGCTCAGCACCTGGATGCAATACACGTCGTACCCGCGCCCCACCAGCAGCTTCAGGCCGGTCTCGAAGCCGTCCTTGAAGAAGAAGTCGGACATCACCACCATGATGCCCTTGCCCCGGCGCGCCAGCGCGATCCGCTGCGCCGCCTCCGCGAAGTTGAACGACCCCACCGGCCGCAGCGAGCACAGCCACCGCGCCAGCTCGTGCACCCGCCGACGCCCCCGCAGGTCCCGGATCGCCGACGATACGTCCCCCATCGGCGCCACCGCCGCTTCCCCCTCCGCGCCGCCCTCCACCGGCTCCGCCGTGAACGACTGTGTCGCCCCGCCCATCGCCGTCGCCGCCACTCGGTTCAGGTTGATCAGCCCCACATACCCCAGCGCCATCGCGGCCTTCTGCATGAACGCGAACTTGCTCGGATCCCCGCACTCGCTCGACTCGCTCGCGTCGATCACCACGTGCAGCGACAGATCCTCCTCCTCCAGGAACAGCTTCAGAAACAGCT
>JBIKMF010000340.1:0-4608 GCA_044359425.1 Phycisphaerales bacterium | reverse complement strand
TGTCGCCAACGGCGCGAACGTAGAGCGTTTCATCAACTCCGGCTTAACCGGCTCCACTACCGTGAGCGGCGGTGCCCGCTTTGGTATCGGCACCGGACCGCAGTTCATCAACGGGAATCTCACGATCACCGGCGCGGGCTCGACCATCGGTCCCACTCCGAACACAGGTGCCGGAGTGGAGCTCTTCGTCGACGGTAATCTGCTCATCGGTCCCGGGGGCTCGATCAACGCCAACGCAGGCGGATACCCCGGCTTCAGCGGACCAGGGGCAGGGCGCCAGGGAGCATCAGAAGGTCAAGGTGGGAGCGGCGGCGGCTTCGGCGGTGCCGGCGCGGCAGCGGGCCCAGCCCTTGGCGGCGTCGCGAATGGTGATCCGTGGCGCCCATTCCAAGCCGGTTCCGGTGGCGGACCGGGGAATCCCGCACCACTGAATCTCGGAGGCGCCGGCGGCGGACGGATCGGCCTTGATGTCGACGGCGTGCTCACGAACGACGGCATCATCACCGCGAACGGGGCGGCCTCCAGTGGCTCGGGTGGCGGTGGCTCCGGTGGAGGCATCCTCATTCGTGCCGCCGTCATGGCCGGCAACGGGTTCATCACCGCGAACGGCGCTCCCGCGGGCCTGGGGCAGTGGGGCGCGGGTGGAGGCGGTCGCATCCTGGTCCGCTCCTGCAACACCACGTTCCCCACCGCCAACGCTTTCGCAACGGCCGGCTCAACCTCGGCCGAACCGGCCCAGGGTGGTTCCGTGCTGTTCGGCTCCACGCTCATCATCAACACCCAGCCCTTCAACCAGACCGTCGTTCGCGGCGACGACATCACGCTCACCGTCGAGGCACCCACCGCAACCGACTACCAGTGGCGCAGAAGGAACGCGGATGGTCTTTTCATCCCGCTCGCGGACGATGGACGAATCTCCGGTGCCCGCTCCGCATCGCTCGTGATCTCCCCCTCCCGATGCGACGACGAGGGTGCGTACGACTGCATCGTCACCGATCCGTGCGGCAGCGCTGTCACCGCGATTCCCGTCGTCAGCGTGGACACTCCCGCGGACCACAACAACGACGGCGCCGTCGACAGCGACGATGTCATCGCGTACTTCACCGACTGGGACAACGGGCTCATCGCGGCAGACTTCAACGGCGACGGCGGTGTCGACGCCGACGATGTGATCGACTTCTTCGCGAGTTGGGATGCCGGGTGTTGATGCCGCCCGTGTGGGGTTGGATCCCTTGAAGGTCTCTTGAAGTTCGCGGGGCAGCTGTGCCCCGCTGTACGCGTGCTGGTAACCTCTGGGCATGAGACGCCGCGCGTTCACGCTCATCGAGTTGCTCGTTGTTATCGCGGTCATCGCTCTCCTGATCGGCATCCTGTTGCCCGCCTTGGGTGCCGCGAGGAAGTCCGCACGCGCTACGGTGTGCACCACCAACCTCAAGAACCTCGTCGCCGGTTGGCAGATGTACGCCGACGCGCACAAAGAAGTGATTGTGCCCCATCGCGCCCCGGGTGTCAGCGGCGGTTTTGGAAATCCCCTCAACTGGCACGAGGTAGGCAACGGCCTGAAGTTCCGCCCAACGTGGATCGCCAGAATCGGAGGTTACGTGGGTATGTACGCCTTCGAGACGCCGCTGACCGACAACGATCGGCAGGACTTCGACAGCAAGGTGTACGTTTGCCCGATGGTGCCCGAGCGCGTCGACGAGCGAAACGGGTGCTACGGGTACAACTACCAGTTCATCGGCAACAGCCGCGAGACCAGCGGCAGACCGCACAACTATCCGGTACGACTCTCGCGTATCGCCAATCCATCGTTGCTTATCGTCGCGGGCGACGCCTCGGGCTCTTCGGCCGATTTCGCACCGGCCGATCGCCGTCCGTACGAGAACGACGGACGCACCGAAGCCGCGGTCGGCAACGAGGCGTACTCGATTGATCCGCCCCGCCTGAACCCGGCCGGCGACATCGGGACTGCGCCGTACCGCAGCTGCATGGACGCCCGTCACGCCAACAAGGCCGCGGCGATGTTTGCAGACGGCCATGTGGACACACGGTCGCTCAGACAACTCGGCTACAGGTTCCTTGCCGACGGACGCGTCGCTCGCTTCGGTGGTTCGCCCGCACAGGGACCGATTGAAGACGCCGCGGACCCGCGGAACGACCTCTTCAGCGGCAACGGGACGGACGCGCTGCCACCCGACCTGCCGCGATAGGCCCGGCGCACACGGAAGCGTCCGGTGCTCGCGCTACCATGTTGTCCCGCGGGCCCCGTGGCGGAATGGCAGACGCAGCGGACTTAAAATCCGCAGTCGGTAACACGGCGTGTGGGTTCAAGTCCCACCGGGGCCAATAGAATTCAACGACACCTCGCCACGCGACCCGACACTTCAGTTGTCGATTCTCCAGATGACGGTTCTGATCCCTTCGACAAGCTCTGTCCTCCCCCCGCGATCCGCCTGCCGCTGCGGTCAGTCGGTTCGTTTCCACCGCGCGGTGGCCGCCTGAAAGCGTGAAGTGCGGTCGCGCTGACCGCGATCGCAACAACGAAATGACGGACGTGCTTGAACCGAGTCAGATCACCCAGCCGAGGATCCCGACATGTTCCGGGTATCGGTTCGGCCCCGGACACCATCGTGCGACCGCCGCGCCGTTGCGCAAGCCGCTGCGTCGGCAGCGGTGAATGCACACAAGCCTTGTTGCACCGAGCGCGCCGGTAGCCACGCTCGGGCGATTGGGCGTGTAGAACCCCGCCCATCCTGGCGCGGGCGGGGCTTCTGTGTCATGGATGCCGGGGCGATCCGTCGGCGATTACCTCCGCCGACGGACGCTCGCGATGCCGACGCCGATCAGGGCCACCTGCCAGCCCGGGGCGGGAATCACGAACCCACAGTAGAAGGAACCGGAGTTGGACATCGGTCCGCCCGCCGCGGAAACGGAAGCGGAGAGGGTGAGGCGGTACAGTCCCGGGGACGCGGTGTCGTTGATGTTCCAACTTCCCCCGCTTGCGCTGCTGAAGATCAGGCCGTCAGGGCCGGTCAGAGAAGCAGCGAGGTCGGCCTGGCGGGTGAGACTGCTGTCGAACAGCCCGCCCCAGAACCTGAACGGGCGGGCTTGATCGATGACAAACGTCACGTCGAAGGAACAATCAGCACTCGCCGGATAGTACTGCATTCCACCGTGCGCGTACACGCTGCCGTCGACGTACATGCCCTCGGCGCCAAGCGTTGAATACTGCCCTGCCGAAGCGCCCGTGCCGTACATGCTGTAGACGGATCGGTGGGCTTGGAACGTAGAGAAGTCGGCCGCTCCCGCACCGTCGGCCTCTGGGAGTGCCGAAGCGCTGATGCCCCTCGACTGAGACAGGTAGGTGATCTCGCCGAACGCGGGGGCAGACCCTGCCGCGATCGCCGCGAGAGCAAGCGAGCAAAAAGTCGTCCTGTTCATGATGTACTCTCCCTGGCGCAGCACGCGGGTTGGAGCACCCGCCTCGCTCGCCTCGAAACGGCCTCGCCTTCCCGTGCGAAGGAGAACGGACTCGAATCGTGATCGATTCTAGCTCCTCTGCTCAAGCGGGCCGCCAAGCAACTTTCCCTCAAGGGTGAAGATGCTCCGCACGCTTCACGCCGGGCTTCCCCCGGCACCGGTCAATCGCGAAGGTTTGTAGAAGATCCGCGCCAACCCGGCTGCCCCGCACCTTGAAACTCCGCGACTTCGTACGCTGTGGGAGCAGGAGCACACCCCCATGACTAACCCCGTTCTCGCCTGGCACCGCCACATCCTTGTCACCGCCGCCCTGTTGGCGCTCGCCCCCACAGCCGCTTCACAGCCCACCAGTGTCACGCCGGTCGGCCCCCTCCCGGATCTAGGCACCGATGCGCTCCGCGTAACGACCGCTCAACTCATCCGACCCGCAGGACAGGTCGTCGAGATGAACGGCTCGCGACCCGTCGACCTCGCACTCACCTCCGATGGTCGCTTCGCCATCGTCAAGGACAACCGCGGCATCTCGGTCCTCGACGCAGTCGGCTGGACGGTCATCGGTTCCGCAAAGTTCCCCGAGGGCGGCGGCTCCATGACCGGGCTCGCGCCCACGAAAGACGGTCGCCGCGCGTGGGCCACGAACAGCGGCAAGGAGCTTGTCGAGTTCCTCATCGGCGAAGACGGCAAGCCGGCCGTCGGCAGACGCATCGAACTCCCCAAGGCCGCCGTGGGCGGAGACCCCTTCGGCTGTGGCGTCGTTCTCTCCAAGGATGAAGCGACCGCCTACGTCTGTCTTTCGCGCGCCAACGCCATCGCGGTCGTTGATCTCCACGCCGGCAAGGTCACACGCACCATCGAAGTCGGTGTCGCACCCTACGCGATCGCCCTCAGCCCAGACCAGACCCGCGCGTTCGTTACCAACTGGGGCGGGAGGCGCGCCGGGAAGGGTGACAAAACCGCGCCATCCGCAGGTACGCCCGCTGTGATCGATGAACGCGGCATTGCCGCGAGCGGGACCGTCTGCGCCGTCGATCTCACTTCGGGCACCATGACCGCTGAACTCGAGGTCGGGCTTTCGCCTTCGTCGCTGGCACTCCGCGCCGACGGGACCCGGCTGTACGTCGCCGCGAG
>JBIKMF010000045.1:0-16348 GCA_044359425.1 Phycisphaerales bacterium | reverse complement strand
CGTGGCGGGGCTCGACGACGTTGATCTCCGCATCCTGGATCGCCGGGTGTGACTTGAAGTACGCGCCCACGAGCTCGGCGTAGTAGGGCCAGTCGTACTCGGTGTCGCTCGCGGAGTGGATCCCGACAAACCCGCGTCCCTTCGCCATGTATCGCTCGAAGGCGCCCTGCTGCTCGTCGTTCAGAATGTCGCCCGTCGTGCTGAGGAAGACAACGCACGCGTACACATCCAGCGACGCGTCGGTGAACAGCGCCGAGTCCTCGGTTGCGGTCACCGAGAAGCCGTTGATCGCGCCCAGCTCCTGCACCATCGCGATGCCGTTGGGGATCGAATCGTGCCGGAACCCCGCGGTCTTGCTGAAGACGAGCACCGAGGGCTTGGCCCCCGCGGGCGGCGCGAACCGCTTCTCGCCGGTGGCCGTCGCGGGCGCGATCCCGATCGTCGAGAGCACCGAACCATCAAGCACCTTGAACTCCTTCGCACCTGGCGCCTTCATCTCGACACGCAGCACCTGCTCCCCCTCGCCCTCGAACATCAGAACCTTCAGCGACACCCTGCCCTGCTTGAGCGTCACGCTCCCGGTCCGCGATGTCGCCGCGTGCCTCCCATCGTGGTTCACCACGGGGTGGTTGTCGATGAAGAGCACCGAGCCATCGTCGGAAGTCAGGCGGAACTCGTGCAAGCCATCGGCCTTCACCTCGAGCGACGCGGTCGCGACGGCGACGAAATCGGTATCGAAACCGGCGAAGTCCCCCTTGGTCGAGAGATCGACGCGCTCGACGACCTTGCTCGCGTTGGGAGCCTGGTCGGCCAGGGGCTCGCGAACACTGTCGAGCCCGGCGGGCGACTGGTACACGCTGATGCGGCACCCCGGGACGACATCGGATCCACCCGCGTGAGCGGTGGAGATCGCGGAGAGCACGAGCGCGGCGGCGGTGAAAGCGTGGAGGTTCATCGGGGGCTCCTTCGGTGGTTCATAGCGTACCATCTGGCGTGGACCCCGACGACGACGTCTGCCTGTGCTTTCATGTCTCCCTGCGGAAGATCCGGGGGTACCTCGCCCGCGAGAACCCGCCCGTGGCCTCGTTGATCTCCGAGTGCCTCTCGGCGGGGACCGGGTGCATGTGGTGCGTCCCGTTCCTGAAGCACCTGCACGCCCAGCACAAGCGCGGGGAGGAACCCGACATGCGGCTCTCCCCGGAGCAGTACATCAAGGCCCGGGCCGAGTACCGCGCTACCGGCGAGCGCGATCGCTCGATCGTGGACGGCGCGTAGTCTCGCGGGGCTTCAGGATGTAGATGATGTACCCGATCACCGGCTCCGGTGCCGGATTTCCCTTCTCATCGGTCGTGGCCACGATCTCGAGTTCCGACTTGTCGATCAACTCGCGCCACTGCTGCACGTCGTACGAGCGCAGGCCGTACGAGGAATCGATGTGCTCTTCCACGCCCTTGCTCGTCACCGTGAGGTGGCTAATCACACGTTCCACGCGTGCCGCGTTGCCGTTGCGACCAAACGCCGGGATGTACGTGATGACCTGAGACACCGTCGTCCCGCCCCGCGAGCCCTTCCAGACGTCCTCGGCCTCGGGCTCGTGCCCGTAGCAGCACATGCTCAGCCCGACCGCGTACACCCCCCCGGGCGCGAGCGAATGCGCCACGCACGCGAAGTGGTCGAGCATCGCCGCGTCGGAACTCACGTGGCGGATGGTGTTGATCGTGTTGAACGCCAGATGGGCCTTGGGCAGCCGCCGGCCCTTCGTGAAGTCCCGCATGTCCGCCACGAAGTACCGCGACAGGTCCGCGACGTCCTCCCGCTTCGCCTGCTCGATCGCGTACTCCACCATCGGTGTGCTGAGATCGAACCCGACCGTGCGGACACCCTTCTTCGCCGCGGCACGCAGGTAGCGCCCCGATCCGCAGGCGGGTTCGAGCCACACGGGCTCGGCGACCTCACCGACGAAGCGGTCCTGGATCTGCAGCAACCCCGCGACCTCGGAGGCGGTTCCGGGCGCGTGGAGAATGTCGTAGTAGTGCGGGATCGAGTAGATATCGACATTGGGCATAAGGCCACACGGTAGCGCGCCCCGAGCCCGCGGCCGGCGAACAATGACGGGTCCGCACAGGAGAAAGACGATGCTGCTTCAGGACCACCTCTCCGCGTCGATTCTGGACTGCAAGCCGCTGATGACGCGGTACCTGGTTGGTTTCACGGAGGCCAACCGCGTGGCCCAGGGTCACCTGCTTCCCAACCACGCCGCGTGGTCGCTGGGGCATTGCGCGATGACGATGCACCGGGTCGCGGAAAAGCTGGATGGCGCTCCCATCCCCGATGCGGACTTCATCGTTGGGCCGCGTGGGGACGCCGAGCGGTTCGGGACCGAGAGCGTCGCCTTCAACTCCAAGCCGATGGCCGAGCACGCGCTGTACCCGACCCTGGCCCGCTCGATCGCGATCTACGAGGCCGCGTGCGACCGCCTCGCCGGCGCTGCCAAGCGTGCGGAGCCGGAGATGCTGACGCGCCAGGTCGCGTGGGGGAGCGGGCAGACCAGCGTCGCGTCGCTGCTGACGCGGATGGTCTTCCACAACGGCATGCACTGCGGCCAGATCGCCGACCTGCGGCGGGCGCTCGAGATGAAATCGATCTTTGCCTGAGCGGGGCCTTTACCCGCCCATGATGTTGATGCCGCAGTCCACGTAGAGGGTTTCGCCGGTCACGCCGCGCGAGAGGTCGGAGACGAGGTACACGGCGGTGTCGCCGACATCGCCGCCCTCGACGTTCCGCCGGAGCGGGGCCTTCTCGTCGACCAGCTTGGAGATCTCCTCGGCCCCGCCGACGGCGGAACTCGCGAGCGTGCGGAGGTATCCGCCGGAGATCAGATTAACGCGGATCTTGTCGGGTCCCATCTCGCTCGCGAGGTAGCGGCCGGTGGCCTCGAGGGCCGCCTTGGCAACGCCCATGACGTTGTACCCCGGCACCACCTTCTCCGCGCCGTAGTACGACATGCCCAGGATGCTGCCGCCGGTCTTGGCCATGATCGGCCTCGCACGCGCCGCCATCGCCAGCAGCGTGTAGGCGGAGATGTCCAGGGCCTGCGCGTACGCGGCCCGCGTGGTGGACAGGAACGAGCCGACCTTGAGGTACTCGCGGTCCGCAAACGCGATCGAGTGGATCAGGAAGTCCATGCGATCGAAGGACTCGGCGTACTTCGTGAACGCGGCGTCGATGTCCTCGTCCTTGCTCGCGTCCATCGGCGTCATCCACGGATCCGTGATCCCGATGTCACCCACCGCACGCTTGCAGCGGTACTCGTTCCGCTCCCCGGGCAAGTGGGTGAACGCGCACTTCGCGCCGTGGGCCGTCAGGCTCTTGGCGATATGCCACGCGTAGGAACGTTCGTTCGCGATACCAACGATCAGACCGGTCTTGCCGGCGAGAAGACTCATGGGTGCATCTCCGTGCGAATCAATGCCGGACGCGCCTTCACAGCACGCCCATCTTCCGAAGGTCTTCGACGGGTTCCTCGAAGGAACAACTGCCGAAGGTGAGGGCGAAGCTCTCGCGCACGAGCGCAAGGTCCGTGACCTCGATCATGTGGCCGCCGCAACTCACGACGTCCTCGCTGAACTTGAAGCCCGCCGGGTCCTCGCCCGAGAGGATCGACGCCACCGCCTCCGGCCCGCACCGCTTCGTCCTCAGGATCGCCGCCGCCAGAAAGATGTTCAGAAACCCGTGCATCGTGCACGAGGCGCTGTCCTTCTCGTACGTCAGCCGGTAGCTCCCGCGGCACGGGTGGTGCAGCCCCGCCGTCGCCTTGAAGGGCACGTCCGCCGCGTTGCACGCCACCAGGAACGACGCCACTTCCCCAATCGTCGGGAACGCGTTCCCCACCACCCCGCCGGTGCGGATCTTCGCGCCCGCCGAGTTGCCCGCCAACGCCGCGACGAACCCGCGGCAATCCGTGGTCACCGGGAACTCGAAGAACGGGAACGGCCCCTCCGGGATGACGTCCAGGGCCGCGTCGATCTCGTTCACATCGGCGACCTTCATCTCGATCATGTCGACCATCGCACGCCCGTTGTCCTCGTTGGCGTGGTGGTCGTTGAACCGCCCGATGGTGTCGATGCACGCCTCGAGTTCGCCGTCGATCAGCGCGCTGATCCTCCACCGTTCGCCCTGCGTGCTCTGATCCCGATACCCGCTCCGCGCAAACGTCCCGGGCATCAGCGGTGATGCCGCGACGCTGAACTCCTTCAGTCGCGAGCACGGGCAGACAAAGCGACCGAGCATCCACTCGTGCTCACCGGCCCGGGCCCGCGCAAACGCCTCCACCGCCGGCCCCATGTCCAGCTTGGCGGGCGGGAAGAGCCCCGCGTAATCGATCAGACTCGAGAGCAGTGTCCGCGCGGTGCCGGTCATGGCTTGAGCTCCGGGCCCGCGGCAAACGGGGACCCGTTGACCCTGGCGATCCAGAGCTGGCTGCTGGGCTTCATCTCGCCTTCCACGGCCGGGCCGCGCTGGCTCGTCCAGATCATGTACTTCCCGTCCGACGTGAACGCCGGCAGCACATCGGCGCCCGTCGCGTGCGTCACGCGTGCGCGACGCAGCCCCTTCACCGACGCGGATCCGCTCGCGCGGGCCTCAGCCAGCCGGGCCGAATCCAGCTCCATCGCGTACACCTCGTAGTTGTCGTGACCCGACTCGCTGGTCGCGTACACGAGGTACTCCCCGCTGGGGTGGAAGAAGGGGCACCAGTTCACGTGTTCATTCTCGGTCAACGCGTACTCGTGCGCGATCCCCACCGGCTCGCCCGCATCGTTGAACTTGATGTCCGCCATGAAGATCTGAAGCAGGTCGTCGCCCTTGCGGTCCGACCGGTAGCAGATCCGCTTGCCGTCCGGAGACCAGAAGGGCCCGCCGTCGTACCCCTTCTCCCCGACGAGCAGCGTGTGCGTCTTCTTCTGCGTGTCGTACACGTAGATGTTCGCATCGGGCTTGTGCGGCGCATCGGGCGCCAGGTCCTTCGGCCGGTCCTCGACGTGGGCGTACAGCACGTAGCGGCCATCCGGCGAGTAGCTGCACTCGGCGTCGTAGTTGGGCAGCGTGAAGACCGGCTTGATCGTCGTGTCCGCGGGCACCTCCACCCCGCGCGACGCCGCGATCTCCGGCACCACCCGCTCGCACACTTCCATCTCCGCGGGGAACATCCACACGTACCTCCGCGTGCCCACCTGGAAACCGGACTTCTGTTCATCCGCGGGGCGACCGATCGTCGACCCGAGCAGCACGAGCTCCGGGTGCTTGGGGTGGAACCAGCCGCAGGTGTTCGCGCTCAGCGCCGGGCTGATCCGGATCGGCGCGCCCAGCGAGGGCACGTCCGCCAGATCGCACGGCGCCACGTACATCGCGTAGAACGGATCCACCTCCGCCCCCTTCTCCGGAACCGCCGTCGCCTGGAAGACCACCCACTTGCCGTCGACGCTGAAGTACGACTCCCCGGCCTTCACAAAGTGCGCCCGGGAGGTTACCTGCGTGTGGCCCGACAGAAACGGCGTCTCCAACTTCCCCCACTCCAGCGGCGGCGGCTTGGGCGCGTTCGGATCCACCGGTTGATGCTGCGCAAGGGCTGGAGCGGCGAGGAGGAGGAGCGAAAGGGGCAGGTATCGCATGGCGGATTGTTGGAGGGCTCCGGTGAGGTGGAAAGGCAATCGCCCGGGCAGGGGGAAATCCCCTCCCGGCCCCGCTCCCAACCCCAAACGCTACCGGCGCGCCCTGCGGAACCGCGACCCCTCGCGGGCCACCCGGCCCTGGATTTCCAGCAGCGTCAGCTGCGCACGAACCGTCGCCATCTCCGCGTTCGTCCGTTCCATCAACTCATCCGCCGTCATTGGCTCCTCCAGACACGCCACCAGCGAATCCGCCAGCGGGTCGGTCTTCACACCCGCCGGTAGCTCCCGCGCCGGCGTGTACCGCTCCGCGTGCGTCCCCCGATGCACGTGGTGGGCCGCGGGCTCGAGCGCGTGGATCACATCCGCCGGCTCAGTGACCAACGTCGCCCCACCCTCTTTCAGCAGCTCGTGCGTCCCGCGCGAGTGCAGCGAGTCCACCCGCCCCGGCAGCGCAAAGACCTCGCGCCCGTAGTCCTCCGCCGCCAGCCGCGCCGTAATCAACGATCCCGACTTCGCCGCCGCCTCGATCACGACCACCCCCAGCGACAACCCGGCGATGATCCTGTTCCGCGCGGGAAAGTTCTCGGCCGCAGGCGGTGTCCGCATCGGCAACTCCGACACCACCGCCCCACCCGCGCCGACAATCCTCGCGAACAGGTCGGCATTCTCCGGCGGGTACACGTGCGAAAGCCCGCACCCCAGCACCGCGATGGTCCGCCCCGAGATACGAATCGCCCCGCGGTGGGCCGCGGAATCAACCCCGCGAGCACCACCCGAAACCACCGTGAGCCCGGCCTGCCCGAGAATCGAACCGAACCGCTCCGCCTGCTCGATGCCGTACGACGAACAATCCCGCGATCCCACGATCGCCACCGGGTACCGGTCCTGCGCCGCCGACAGCGCACCCCTCGAGTACAGCAGAATCGGAGCATCATCCAGCGGCGCCAGAAGCGCCGGGTAGTCGGGATCGAGCAGCGTCGTGATGCGAACCGAGGCCGCCGCGGCAAGGGCGATCTCCTCATCGGCTCGCGCCCTCGCCGCGCCGATCGAACGGGCAATCGCGCCCGCACGCGTGGGGCCGATCCCTTCAACGCCCCGCAAGGCGGCCTCGGGCGCGGTCAGCACCCCGCCGGGAGAGCCAAAGGCCGCGGCAAGCCGGCGCGTGAGCACGGGGCCGAGGCCCGGAACGAACGACAGCACCAGCAGCGCGTACGAGTTTGCGTCCATCTCTCTGTTCCCCCTCTGAAACTCCCGGCGTCGGAAGTGTCGGGTTGTCTACCGGGTCTCTACAGCGAGTCCACCGGTTCTCCACCGGCCAGGGCCGGGTTAGTTCGATTTCGCTTCAAAGACCGCCGCGCGGTACGCGCCCTCCGTGGCGTCAAAGCCGAGCAGGCGAGCGTTCACGCGGAGGGGCCGAGCGGTTCGGACGCTGGTCAGGGCCCGCTGCTCGACCACCATCTGCGGGAACGAGAAACGCGGGTTGGGCATGCGGATCGTCACGAACGCCTCGTCGTACCCGCGGCTTTCTTCCACGCGCTCCAGCGTCACCGTGTACCCCGGGCTCGGCGATTGAACCACGATCGAGTGGTACTCCCCCGCTGAATCCAGGCCCACCGCCGGGCCGGCATACGGATCCGGCGCCACCACCGGTGCGGAAGATCCGCCCCAGCAGCCGATGAGAAAGAGCGGCGCCACGCAGGCACCCAGAAGTGCAACGGCGGTCGCCAGTTTCCAATCACGGTTCGTTCGGGACGTCATGCATCACTCCGTCGTCCGGGGTGGGTCCCGGGCGTCTGGCAGAAGCATACCGCGAATCCGCGCGGCGTGCGGGGTTTGTGTGGGAAGGAAGTGGGTACCATGTTCCCGGTATCCACAAGGGTGAGGTGCGGCATGGAACGCCTGAGGGCAATGTGTGCGGTAGTCGTCGCGATCGTGGCTGTGCTTTGGCTCGGCGGCTGTGAAACCGTCGACGGCATCAAACGAGACATCGGCCTAGATGACCGAGTCCCCGCGCTCAAGTTCACCGCC
Source organism: Phycisphaerales bacterium (assembly GCA_044359425.1). Lineage (GTDB taxonomy): Bacteria > Planctomycetota > Phycisphaerae > Phycisphaerales > UBA1924 > JBEIUO01. The sequence continues at coordinate 8,651 of JBIKMF010000045.1, read as the reverse complement.
GAGCCGGATGTCCGCATCCGCATCGCCCGCGACCAGACCCAGGCCACCTGCACCGGTCCCGCCCAGCTCCTCGTCCGCATCGTCGGCGCACCCACCGGTGAGCTCGTCTCCGGCCCCATCACCATCACCTGCGGAACCGCCGGCTTCACCCTCGCCGACGGCGCCGCTCGCCGCAAGTCCTTCGGCAACGGCGTCGATCTCGAAATCCTCGCCTCCAACCCCATGAGCGCCGACTCCGCCACCTCCGCCCTCGCCAGCGAGTCCCTCGTCGTCAACTCCACCAAGTACCCCGGCTTCGTCGTCCTTCGCGGCAAGTGGGGCCAGAGCTCCGGGCGATTCGACATCATCGTCGACATGCCCATCGAGAGCTACATCCCCGGCGTGCTCACCCACGAGCTCTTCCCCGACTGGCCCCGCCAGACCTTCGAGGCACAGGCCGTCGCCTCCCGCACCTACGCCCTCCACGAACGCGAACGCGCCCGCTCCGACTCGCGCCAGTTTGACCTCGAATCCAGCGAAGCCGACCAGGTCTTCGGCGGACAGACCAAGAGCCTCAAGGCCGCGGAGGCCGTCCGCGCCACCCGCGGGCAGATCATCACCTACAACGGCCGCCTCATCCGCGCCTACTTCTCCAGCCAGTGCGGCGGCCGCCCCGCTTCCGCACGCTGGGCGTGGTCCGGCGAGCAGGAGTACTCCTTCAACGAAGCCAAGCCCCTCCAAGGTTCCAAGCGCAAGGCCTACTGCCAGCAATCCCCCCTCTACCGCTGGAACGTCACCCGCAGCGACGACGACGCCACCCAACGCCTCCGCGCCTACGGCCGTTCCATCAAGGCCGACTTCGGCACCGTCCAGCGCATCCGCGAAATCGCCATCACCGAACGCAACGAGGCCGGCCGCCCCAACCGCTACCGCGTCACCGACGTCACCGGCGCAACCTACGAACTCTCCCCCGAGCAGATCCGCGTCGGCACCAACTACTCCGCTCCGTCCCTCCCCCCCATCTCCAAAGAGACCCGCATCAACAGCGGCGACGTCGACGTCGAAGTGTGGGCCAACCAGATCCGCTTCCACGGCCGAGGCTGGGGCCACGGCGTCGGCATGTGCCAGTACTGCGCAAGAGGCATGGCCCAGCAGGGCATGGACTGGCCCGGAATGATCGCCGAGTTCTACCCCGGTGCAAAGGTCAGCAAGGCCTACGAATGACCGCCCCCTCCGCCGCGACCCCTTCCGTCGCGGCATCGCTCGGCCTCCCCGCCCGCTACGCATTTCTCATCCCGGTGATCTTCGGAACCTGCGAGGGCCTGGGCAGTTCGCCCGAAGCCACCATCGCCCTCCTGCATCGCACCGGCATCGGCAAAGACTCCCGCGTCCTTGAACTCGCCTGCGGAAAGGGTGTCTGCGCCGCCGCCATCGCCCGCGACCTGCACGCCACAGTCCGCGCGATCGACGCCTGCGAGTCGTTCATCGACGAAGCCAGGGAACGCGCCGCGGACTCGGGGCTCTCCCGCCGCTGCCGCTTCGAGGTCCGTGACATCCACGCCCTCGGTCGCCCCACCGCTCGCTACGACGCCGTTGTGATGATCGGCCTGCTCGGTCACGAGTCCGCCCCCCCACTCCTCCGCGCGTGGACCCGCCCGGGCGGGGTCTACCTCTTCGACGACGCCACCCCCCGCGCCCTCGGCGACCCCCGCAACCTCATCCGCGCCGCCATCGAACCCCTGGGCGACACGCTCATCGGCGGGCGCGAACTCCCCGCCGCCCAACTCCGCGCCCGCATCCGGCGCGACCTCGACCGCGTCCGCCGGGGCACCCGCTGCGCCAGCGACACCTTTCCTCGGCTCCGGCGGGGGCTCGATCACTGGTTCGCCGGGTTCGCCCGGGCTGCCCGCGAGCTTGAAGCGCGGTTCCGAACCGGCACGTGGCTGATCCGCAAGGGGGGCTAAGTGCCCGGACACTCGGATTTTGACGCGTCCCCCCAACCCCACGCCCGACAGGGGGCCTCGCACCCGAAAACGGGCAACTCCACCCCGCCCCGGGTCGTAGGTTCGACGGGAGGGTGCCGCCGGAGGGGCGGCACCCGAACATAGCAGGAACAGGGTTAGTCTCTGGGACACGTCGTCTACAATCGAGGTATGAAGATGAAGCTTCTCGTGGCCGCGGTGACGGCGGGGGTTGTGATGTGCGCCGGGAGCGCGTTGGGTCAGCCCGAATCGGGCGGAAGGCCCCCGATGCGCGACCTCTCCGGGTCCTCTGGCCCCACCGAAGCGGTCCGGGCATTCTCGGGGATCAAAGCGGTCACGCGCCCAAGCCAGGACGCGACCATGGGCTTCCAACTGCCCACGCAGATCATCAAGATCTTCGTGCGGGGCGGCCAGGCGGTGAAGGCCGGCGACCCGCTCATCCAGGGCGACGACGCCGAGGACAACGCGCTGCTCGATCTCCAGAAGATGCGGGCCGAGACCGAAGTCCCCATCAAGGCCGCCGCCAAGGCCCGCGACCTTGCCCTCCTCGAGTTCCAGCGCACCCAGGACGCCTTCAACCTTCGCGCCAGCAACCAACAGGAGTTCGACCGCGCCAAGCTCACGTGGGAACGGGCCGTGCTCGAGCATGAGAACGCCGTACAGCAGCAACTTCAGGAGCGCGCCGGCACCGCCGCGCGCGAAGCCAAGGTCCGCAAGCTCACGCTCGTTGCACCCTTCGACGGCATCGTGGATGTCGTCCAGGCCGACCTCGGGCAGTCCATCACCGAAAGCCGCGACGTGCTCCGCATCGTGAACGTCGACAAACTGTGGATCGACGCGAACGCCTCGATCGACGAGGAACGCACCCGCACGCTCAAGAACGGCGACACCGCGTGGGTACTCGTTGAGGTCGTCGGCAAGTCGCGCGTCGTGACGGGCACCGTCATCGAGGTCGCGCCCGCCGCGCACCCCGTCGCCCGCACCCGCCGCATCCGCGTCGAACTCAACAACCCCGCTGGCCCCGATCAGTTGCTCGCCGGCGACTCCGCCTGGGTTCGCTTCACCGAACCGAGCGCCGACGTCCTCAAGCAGGTCGCCAGCGCAACCCGCACGGGGGAAGCCCGATGATCGACCTTTCCAGTCTCCGAGCCCCAGGATGGCAGCGCGTGGTCGCGGAGTTGGCCCAGCCAGCCGCCGACGACCGCGTCTTCGCCCTCCGCATGACCGGCGTGCTCGGCCAGGTCGCGGGCGCACGCCAAGCCGTCTTCTGGACGCTCTCCCAGCGCGAAGACGCCCCCGGCCCCGAAGCCAAAGCCAGCGCCACGTGGCCCTTCGGCGATACCCCCGAAACCGCCAGCAAGGCCGCCGAGGCCATGCTCGAGCAGTTCGCGATCGACGACTCCCGCGTCTCCCACGCCAAGGAGTCCAAGGACGCCGCACGTATCGCCGGTGCATCCAAACTCACCCAGGTCTTCGGCCTCGACGGTCAGGACGACCTGATGTACGACCCCGGCTCCACCGCCAAGGGCAGCATCATCGCCGTACCCGTCTTCTCTGCTCTCTGGGAACAGGCAGGCAACGCGGCCCCCATGGGCGTCGTCACCCTCCTCGTCGAAAACCGCAGCAAGCAAGCCCTCCAGACCACCCTCGCCCTCGTTGAAGTCATCGCCGGCTACTCCTTCGGTCACGCCGCGCAGCTCGCGCTCAAGCGCGTCCGGGGCTCCACCGCCGCGCTCGACCTCGCGGCCCGGCTGATCGCCTCCGTCAACGGCACCGAGGGCTTCAAGGGCTGCACACTCCAACTCGTCAACGACCTCGCCCGCCAGCTCTCGCTCGACCGCGTCGCACTCGGCTGGATCAAAGGCCCCGGCTCCATCCGCGCCAAGGGCGCCAGCGGTCGCACGTTCGCGCAGGTCGTCGCCATGAGCGACACCGAGAACCTCGACCGCCGCATGGAGATGGTCCAGAAGCTCGAGGGCGCGATGGACGAGTGCCTCGACCAGGACCAGCCCGTCCTGTACCCGCCCCCTCCCGCCGCCGGCAAGGGCTCCGACGTCGTCCTCGCCCAGGCCATCACCCACGCCCACCGCGAACTCGCCTCGACCGATGCGAAGCTCCGCGTCGCGAGCTTCCCGCTCCGCGTGGGTGATCCCAACGGCGAACGCACCATCGGCATCGTCACGCTCGAATCCGCCGCCGAAGCCAAGTTCGACCCGGCGATGATGGAACTCGTCCAAGCCGCCCTCGATCTCGTCGCACCCGTGCTCTGGGTCCGCTACAGCGACGACCGCAACCTCGCCCTCCGCGTCGCCGATTCCAGCGTCAAGGCCGCCGCGTGGTTCGTCGGCCCCAAGCACACCGTCTGGAAGTTCGTCGGCGTCATCGCGATGCTCGCGACCTGCGCCGCCTTCCTCGTCAGAATCCCCTACCGCTTCGGTGCCCCCTTCGAACTCCAGGCCCAGGAGCGCCGCATCATCAGCGCGCCCTTCGACGGCACCATCCGCGAACTCCTCCCCGGCGCACTCCCCGGCGACGACGTCCAGCCCGACCAGATCCTCTTCACCCTCGACACCCGCGAACGCGAGCTCAGCGCCCTCGAAGCCCAGGCTCAGATGCTCCAGCACGAACGCGAAGCCACCGACGCCCTCCGTCGCGGCGAGCTCGACAAAGAAGCCGAAGCCCGCGCCCGCGCCGACCAGTCCCGCGCTCGCCTCGAACTCCTCCGTGACCAGATCGCCCGCAGCAGCGTCCGCGCCCCCATCGGCGGCCGCGTCGTCGCCGGCGACCTGCGCGACCGCGTCAAGGCCAGCGTCAAACTCGGCGACAAGCTCCTCGAAGTCGCCGACCTCTCCAAGAAAATCGCCGTCGTCCGCGTCCAGGACCAGGACATCGGCCTCGTCGCCATCGGCCAGACCGGCCAGATCACCCCCAAGAGCGACCCCGCGAAGGAGTTCGCCTTCACCGTCCAGCGCATCGTCCCCCTCGCCCAACCAAAGGAAGGCGACAACTCCTTCGACGTCTACTGCGAACTCACCGACCCGCTCCCCGAAAGCTACCGCCCCGGCATGGAAGGCCAGGCCAAGTTCGACGGCGCAAAGCACACCCTCGCCTGGATCGCCACCCGACGCGTCATCGACAAGGTCCGCGTCTGGCTCTGGTGGTAACCCCCAACTCCCATGAGCGAACGCCACACATTCTCCCCCTTCTGGCACCGCGTCCGTGCGATGAAGCCCCGCCTCCGCCCGCACGTCCAAATCGTGCGCCAGCACTACCGCGGCCGCCGCTGGCACGTCGTTCGTGACCCATCCTCCAACCAGTTCTACCGCCTCAACCCCGTCGCCCACGAGTTCGTCGGCCTCTTCGACGGCACCCGCACCATCGATGAACTCTGGCAACTCGGCCTCACCCGCCACGGCGATGAGTCCCTCACCCAGAACGACGTCATCCAGCTCCTCACCCAGCTCTACTCCGCCAACCTCCTCGCCGGCGACGTCACCCCCGAAACCGAACAGCTCCTCAAACGCGGCCGCTCCCGCCTCGGCAAGCGCATCCGCCAGCAGGCCATCGGCCTGATGTACTTCAAGATCCGACTCTTCAACCCCGACACCATCCTCAAGTGGCTCGAGCCCCTCTTCCGCCCCCTCATCAACAAGTGGGGCTTCATCGCCTGGCTGGCCTTCGTTATCGCCGGCATCATGCAGGTCGTCCCTCGCGCCTCCGAACTCACCTCCGCCTTCGGCAACACCATCGCCCCTTCCAACTGGGGCTGGCTCATGGTCGTCTTCGTTGTCGTCAAACTCATCCACGAGTCCGGCCACGGCCTCATCTGCCGCCGCTTCGGGGGCCAAGTCCCCGAGTTCGGCGCCATGATGCTCGTCCTCCTCCCCGCACCCTACGTCGACGCCTCCGCCGCCTGGAGCTTCCCCAGCAAGTGGCAACGAATCGCCGTCGGCGCCGGCGGCATGATCTTCGAACTCGCCCTCGCCGCCGCCGCCGCATTCGTCTGGGTCCGCACCCCCGACGGCTCCCTCATCCACCAGATCGCCTACAACGTCATGTTCACCGCCAGCATCTCCACGGTGATCTTCAACGCCAACCCGCTCATGCGCTTCGACGGCTACTACATGCTCAGCGACCTGCTCGAGGTCCCCAACCTCCAGCAACGCTCGCAGCAGATGCTCAAGTTCCTCGCCCTCAAGCACCTCTACCGAACCCACAACCCCATCGCCCCCACCGCCTCCGTCTCCGAGGCCCTCATCCTCATCGTCTACGGCGTGGCCTCGATGGTCTACCGCATCATCCTCTTCTTCTCCATCACCCTCTACGTCATGGGCCAGATGTTCGCCATCGGCCTCCTCCTCGCCATCTGGACCTCCGCCATGTGGTTCATCCTGCCCGTCGGCGGGTTCATCCACTGGCTCGCCACAGGCACGCAGATCGCCGAGCACCGCGCCCGCGCCATCCTCACCAGCCTCGTCCTCGTCGCCATCACCCTCGGCCTCGTCGGCCTCGTGCCCTTCCCCGATTGGCGACGCGCCGACGGCGTCGTCGAGAGCGCATCCCGCACCGGCGTCTTCTTCGGCGCCGAAGGCTTCGTCAAAGTCGCCCACGTCCGCGCCGGCGACTCCGTCAAGGCCGGCGACACCGTCGTCACCTGCGAATCCCCTCAGCTCGACGCCGCCATCGCCCTCGCCGAAGGTCAACTCGCCGAAGTCACCAGCAAGGCCGCCTCCGCCCTCACCCGCGACCCCGCCGAAGCCCAGATCGGCGCCGACTACGTCCGCACCATCGAAGAACAACTCACCTACCTCCGCGAGCAGCACGCACGCCTCATCGTCCGCGCACCCCACGACGGCGTCATCGTCAGCATCGACCCCGCCATCCTCGTCGGTGCCTTCGTCCAGCAAGGACAGCCCGTCTGCGAAGTCGTCAACGAGTCCTCCCTCCGCGTCACCGCAACCCTCCCACAGTCCGAAGCCTCCTGGATCTACGAACTCGCCAACTCCCAGTACAAGGTCGAGTACCGACTCGCCTCCGATGTCCGCCGCAGCTTCGTCGGCGCCGCCGACGCACCGCTCCCCGCGGGTGACCGCGAACTCCCCCACCCCGGCCTCGGGTTCGCCGGCGGTGGCACCATCGAGATCGACCAGACCGATCAGTCCGGCAAGATGGCCTCAAACCCCTACTTCAAAGTCCATGTCTACCGCGCCAACCCCGACGGCGCTCCCATCTACGGCTCACTCACCGACGGCCCCTCCGGCCAGGGCCCCGGCCGCCCCGGTGAACGCGTCCACCTCCGCTTCACCCTCCCCGACAAGCCCCTCGCCTTCCAGTGGCTCGACCGCATCCAGAAACTCATTCAGGGCCGCGCCAAGATCTGACACCCGATGTCCCAGGCCCTCACCAAGTACCACGTCCTCTTCGAGTCGCTGCGCTCCCGCCGCCAGCGCCCCGTCGTCTACAAAGGCATCGACCGCTGGGCCTCCCGCTTCGGCGTCCTCATCCGCCACCGCCGCACCTCCCTTCCCTTCCTCCGCGAACAGGCCGCGCTCGTCATCGCCCACGGCCCCGAGCTCCGATCCTTCTCAGAAGGCGCCCTCGACCACGAGATCGAACGCCTCCGTGAGTTCTTCCTCCGTGGCCGCCAGGACCAGCCGATCGTCAACCGCGCCTTCGCCGCCGTTCGCGAAGTCGCCCGCCGCGCCACCAACGAAGAGGCCTTCCCCGTCCAGATCATGGGCGCCATGGCCCTCTACCACGGCCGCATCGTCGAGATGCTCACCGGCGAAGGCAAGACCCTCACCGGCTCCCTCGCCGCGCCCCTCATCGCCTGGCAACGCCGCCACCTCCACGTCTTCACCGTCAACGACTACCTCGCCGCACGCGACGCGCAATCCCGCCGCATCATCTACGACCGCTGCGGCGTCTCCGTCGGCGCCATCACCCAGGACACCGACCCCGCCGAACGATTCCAGATCTACTCCCGAGGCATCGTCTACGGCACCCCCAAGCAGATCACCGCCGACTGGCTCCGCGATCAGATCCACATGGGCGGCACGCCCACGCCCTGGTCCGGCCGCCAAGGCATGCTCTCCCCCGCCGGCGGCCAGGGCCCCATGGTCCCCGGCCTCCGCGCCGCCCTCGTCGACGAGGCCGACGCCGTGCTCATCGACGAAGGCGTCGTCCCCCTCATCATCGCCCGCTCCCGCCGCGAAGACGAAATGGGCCGCGTCTACAAGCAGGCCTGCACCCTCGCCTCCAAACTCGACGAAGGCCCCGACTTCGAGGTCGACACCGTCCGCCGCCGCGCCACCATCAAGCGTCGCGGCGAGCAACGCCTCGCGCAGATGTTCGAGGAACTCGTCGCCGCCGGCGAACCCATCTGGAAAGCCACCCGCCGCGCCGAAGAACTCGTCCGCCAGGCCCTCGTCGCACGCCACTGCTACCTCAGCGGCCAGCAGTACCAGATCGTCGACGGCAAAGTCGTCATCGTCGACGAGTACACCGGCCGCTTCCTCCCCGACCGCTCCTGGGAACACGGCCTCCACCAGGCCGTCGAAGCGAAGGAAGGACTCGAAGTCACCGCGGACCGCGAAACCCTCGCCCGCATGAGCTTCCAGAAGTTCTTCCGCTCCTACCCCTTCCTCTGCGGCATGACCGGCACCGCCGCCGACGCCGTCGCCGAACTCG
>JBIKMF010000339.1:0-4615 GCA_044359425.1 Phycisphaerales bacterium | reverse complement strand
TCACGCTCCAACCCATCCCCCTCATCCCTCACGTGCACCACCCGCTCCACACCCACCCACGCATGCCCGCCCAGCATCCCCGAAAGCCCAGGCCCATTGCTGTTCCTCACCTCATACACCCGCGGCTCACGCCCCGCATCCACCAACTCGTCCCCCGTCGTGATGATCCCCACCTTCACCCGCGCACACACCGCCACGCGCACGCAGCCCACCGCCGCCAACGTCCCAACCGTCGCCGCGCCGATCAACGTCCCTCTCGAAACCACCACCACGCCCCGCGCCGCATTCTCCCCCCGCCGCCGAATGTTGTCCCCAACCCGCACCCGCGAGAGCGCCCCCGCCGCGATCTCCACACGCGCAACCGGCTCCCCAATCTCCACCACATCCTCACGCCGAATCACCGCGTCCGCGCCTTCAGGTATCCCCGCGCCCGTCGCGATCCTCACCGCACGCCCGCTCCCTTCAAGCCGCGGCGGCTCCTCCCCAATCCTCGACTCTCCCGCCACCTCAAGCCCCGCCACCAACCCCTCTACGCGCACCGCGTACCCATCCATCGCCGAATGGTCAAACGCCGGACTCTCCCGGTCCGCGCACACATCCTCCGCCAACACCCGCCCTCGCGCTTCCCCCAACCCCACCCGCTCCACAACCCCGCCACATCCCACCCGCGACACCATCCCCGCCACCGCCGCGGCAGGCGAATCAAACGCAAACTCTCGACCCCGAAAGCCCATGCGGCGCACCTCGTCCTCAACGATACACTCCCCGCGTGAAGCTCGAAGTCCTCATCTTCGGCGCCGCCGCTCTCGCCGCTCGCTCCGGCCGCCTCAGCGTCGACGTCCCTCACCCCGCCACCGCCGCCGATGTCCTCGCCGCGCTCGAAGCCCAGCACCCCTCCCTCGCCTTCGCGCTCAAGCCCCCCGCAACCCCGCGACTCGCCGTCAATCACGCCTACACGCACGCATCCCACCCCGTCACCCCCGCCGACGAACTCGCCCTCATCACCCTCCTCGGAGGCGGCTGATGCACGCGCCGCTCGTCACATCCATCATCATCGACGGTCCAATCCCCGACGCAACCGCGCTCGCCCTCACCATCCCCGACCACGGCTCCGTCGGCGCAGCCTTCACCTTCCGCGGCATCGTCCGCCGCGCCGAACCCTCACCCACGCACCCCACATCCACACGCGACCTCCTCGCGCTCGACTACGAAACCTACGACCCCATGGCCTCCCGCGAACTCCTCGCCCTCGCCACCGAGATCGCGCACACGCACCGCCTCTCCGCAATCCACGCGATCCACAGCCGCGGCCGCGTCGCCGTCGGTGAAACCTCCTTCGTCCTCCACGTCCTCTCTCCCCACCGCGCCGAAGCCATCGTCGCAACCGCCGCCTTCATCGACGCGCTCAAGGCCCGCGTCCCCATCTGGAAACGCCCTGTGTGGGCCACCTGACGCCCCGTACCGTTCTCTCGCGACCGTCAACGCACGCAACCGGCCGCGACAGGAGATCCGCCATGGCCTCACCCATGCTCGACGGCACCCGCGCCCAGTTCGTGCATCTCCTCGACACCTGCCCCATCGTCCCCGGCGCAACAGTCAGCAAGCCCCTCATCAACCTCCCCCAGGGCAAGGTCGTCCTCTTCGCGATGGACGCCGGTCAGGAACTCAGCGAGCACCGCGCGCCCTTCGTCGCCACCGTTCAAGTGCTCGACGGCAAGCTCCGCTTCGGGATCGACGGCACCGAACGCGACATGGCCGCGCCCGACTGGCTGCTCATGCCCGCGAACGCGCCCCATCGCCTCACCGCGCTGGAGCCCACCCGCTTCATCCTCACCCTCTTCAAGCAAGCGACCTGATCAACCACCAATCGCCGACATCGGCCGCGCCGGTTGCTCAAAGCCAGGCGCCGCGATCCCGTGCCCCGCCTGCTTCGCCCACACCGCATCCACCAAAAACGCCGCGACATCAGCATCCGCGGCACCGCGCCGCATCGCGCCGAGCAGGTCCCACTCACGCGTGCTGAACAGGCACGGCCTCACCTTCCCGTCCGCCGTCAGCCGCAACCGGCTGCACGCCCCGCAAAACGGCGAACTCACCGGCGCAATGAACCCCACCCGCGCGCCGCTCGAATCCCCCGCAAACCGGTACGTCCGCGCCGTGCTCGACTCCTCGTCCTCCCCGCTCGCTTCAAGCTCGTACCTCGCCTCAATCGCCCGCTTTGTCTCCGCCGCCGAAACCCACTTCGTCGCGTCCCACGCCCGCGCCGAATCCAGCGGCATGTACTCGATGAACCGGACCTCCACGCCCATCCGCAGCGCAAGCCCCGCAAGATCCGCCGCCTCGTCGTCGTTCACGCCGCGAATCAGCACCGCGTTCAACTTCACCGGCCCAAGCCCCTCCTCCACCAACACGCCCACCGATTCCAGCACATCGCGCACCCCGACCCCGCACCGAGTGATCGCCGCGAACCGATCCTCCCGCAGCGAGTCGATGCTCACCGTCACTCGCCCCAGCCCTGCATGCTTCCACGCTCGCGCCCGCTCGCGCGTCACCGTCGAGCCATTCGTAATCATCGCGATCTCGAGCGAAGTCGCCGCACGCACGCCCGCGATGATCCCGAGCAAGTCCGCTCGCATCGTCGGCTCGCCCCCCGTCAACCGGATCTTCCGCACCCCGAGCGACTCCGCCACCCGCGCAACCCGCACGATCTCCTCCGCCGTCATCAGCGACGAAGGCTCCGCAAACCTCACCCCCGGATCCATGCAGTACACGCACCGGAAGTTGCACCGATCCGTGATGCTCACCCGCAGATCACGGATCACACGCCCGTGCGAATCCACCAGCCCCCGACCGTCCGACACCTCCCGCGGCGCACGCGCAGGCACACCGTCCCCGCCCGCCTGCCGCAGCGCGAGCCGCACGCCCATCCCCGCGCTCTCGCGCCCGTCGCTCATACGCCCCGCTCGAACTGGACCTGCGCCCAACTCCACGCCGCCACCGTCCGCGGAAAGCCCACCGTGTTCATCCCGAGCAGAATCGCCTGCTCGATCTCCGTCTTCGTCGCACCATGCTGCATCGCCCGCCGCGTGTGGCTCCGAAGCGCAGACTCCAGCCCCGCCCCCACGCAGATCCCGATCTTCACCAGCGACAGCGTCTTCGCATCCAGCGGCCCCGCCCGTTCCACCGCCGTCGCCACCGCCTCGTGCGCACGCCCCAGCTCCGGGTACTTCGTCACAAACTCCTTGTACGTCCCCGGCAACTTCGCGCCCGTCGCCTTCTTCGCACCCTTGGTCCCTCGCTTGGCTTTCGTCGGCATGGCGGTCTCCTCGCGGCTTCCCGTTCAACCAGTGTATTTGCCACCCGCCCCCGATGCTCGCCCCTCCCCGCCACTTCCTATCATGGGGCATGGTTGGAGACATCGAACGCGTCCTCATCTCCCGCGAGAAGATCCGCCAACGGGTCGTCGAAATCGGTGCGCAAATCGCCGCCGAACTCACCCGACTCGTCGAACGCGACGGCCGCGCCGATCACATCACCATCATCCCCATCATGACCGGCTCCATGGTCTTCGTCTCCGACCTCATCCGCGAGATCCCCCTCAAACTCAGCATCGAAATCGTCGGCGTCTCCAGCTACCCCGGAAAGTCCGTCGAAAGCAAGGGCGTCTCCCTCCGCGGCGAGATCCCCCGCAACCTCGCCGGTAAGCACGTCATCATCGTCGACGACATCCTCGACTCCGGCCAGACCCTCGAAGTCCTCACCAACCTCGTCCGCCAGCAGTCCCCCGCCAGCCTCCGCAGCTGCGTCCTGCTCCGCAAACCCGGCAAGGCCAAGGTCGACACCACCCCCGACTACGTTGGCTTCGATATCCCCGATGAGTTCGTCGTCGGCTACGGCCTCGATTACGACGGCTTCTACCGCAACCTCCCGGAAATCGGCGTCCTCAAGAGGAGCGCGACGTGACCGCCGCCGCCGCTGAACGCCAGATCTTCAAGCTCCGCCCCTCCTGGTTCTCCGCCATCGTCGTCTTCGCCCCCTTCCTCGGCCCCGCCAGCTTCCTCTTCATCGCCTGGGCCGTCCTCAAGTTCATCCTCGGAAACGACTTCCCCCCGGCCCTCATCATCTCCTCCGTGATGATCGGCTTCTCCCTCTTCCTCGGTGCCCTCTTCCGCCTCTCCCGCTCCTACTCCCTCACCACCCGCCGATTCTCCGCCGACGCCGGCCTCCTCCGCCGTGTCCGCGGCGAAGTCCCGCTCCACAACATCCAACAGATCACCATGACCCGCGGCATCGTCGAACGCCTCACCGGCACCGGCACCATCGCCGTCAGCACCGCCGGCTCCGACGGCCCCGCCATCAGTTGGATCATGGTCCCCGAGCCCGACGTCGTCCTCACCACACTCCGCGCCGCCGTCGATCAGGCACAATCCGCAACGCCGCCCCGAATCCCCGTCGTCGGCCTCGTCGGTGGCATCGGCGCCGGCAAGTCCGCCGTCGCCAAGGTCTTCGCCGAGCTCGGATACCTCGTGCTCGACGCCGACGCCGACGCCCGCGCCGTTCTCACCCGCCCCGAGGTCATCGCCCGCCTCGTCGAGTGGTGGGGGCCCCGCGTCCT
>JBIKMF010000338.1:0-4619 GCA_044359425.1 Phycisphaerales bacterium | reverse complement strand
TCGCCGCGACCGCCGCCGCCTTGATCGACGCGGGCACGGGGAAGTCCGGCTGCCCGATCGAGAGGTTGACCGGGTCCTTCAGCTTCGCGCCCAGATCGAAGACCTTGCGGATCCCTGAGCCGTTGATAATCGAGGCGCGGTGGCTGACCAGTGAGGCGATGTTCATGCGGCCCTTGCTCCCCACTCCACGGGTGCCCCGGAAAAGAGACACCCCCTCCGATTATTGGAGGGGGTGAGGGTGGTATTCAGATTCGAACGAGAAGTTCGCCCGCTCGGCCAGGATTACTTCGTCGAGACAAGCGTCTTGGGAATGCCAAGCGCCTTGTCCTTCTTGGCGTCGAACTTCTTCTCGGCCACCATCTTCTCGATCCGCTCGGCGCGGGTGAGGACGGAGCGCTTGCCCGAGAGCGAGGCGGAAATCTTCAGCGAACGGTCAAGGCTCATGGCTGCTTCCCTTCAAAGCCGCGACTCGCGGCCATCAGTCGTACTTCGCCCACATCGTCTTCGAGAAGTTGGAGGCACCGCGGCGTTCTTTCTGCCACTGCGCCCCGACTCTCGCCACCGCCGCCTCGAGGTTCGTCTTCTTCGTGACGCCCTTGCGGTACTCTTCGGAGGTGATCCCCGGCAACGCGTACACGGTGTACACGCGACCCGGGTTGGGATTGTTGGCCGCACCCGGGCGGGATTCAACCCCTACCGCAAACGCTTGAACCGAGTTCGCCGCCAGATACTCCACCGCGCTCTGGGCCATCTCCCGATCAAAGGTTCCGAGAACCAAGTAGTTCAGCCCCTTCTCCCTCGGGTCCCCGCTCAGCAGCCCCTTGGGCGTCAGCGATTCCGCGTTGCCCTTCGGGGAAGGATTCTGTTCGGGCTGTGCCGGCTTCTGCGGATTCGCCGCCTGGTCAGACTCCTGGGGCGGAGCCGGATCGTTCAACGGGTCGCGGACGGCATCCAGCCGACGCGAGAGCTCGGCCGACTCCCGATCACCCTCCCGGCGACCCAGCGAATACCCCAGGCTGTACGCGCCAAAGACCAGCACACCGATCAAGGCAATCCCGATCCCCAGCGCGACGCGCGAGAGGCGGAAATCGGGGCCGGTGGCCCAGTCGGCGGCGGGGGTGGCTTGCGGCTCCAGGGTTTCCGAAGGGGGAATCGCGCCGGGCAGGGCAACTTCGCGGACTTCCGGGCCGGCGGGTTCGAGCTGAACGCGGATGGTGGGCTTAGGGGTTGCCTGAGGCTGGGTGCGGAGCGAGTTGTGCCGATCGCTCAGCAGATCAAAGAGCGGAGTTGTGCGGCGATTCCCCGGTGCCATATGAGTAGTGTATCGGCCCGCGGGGAACGGGGGGCGTACACTACGAACCGTATGGCAATCCCCGAACAGGACGTCTTGAGGATCGAAACCCGGCCGATGACACGGTCGGAGGCTGTGTATCTGCCCGAGATCGTGAAGGGCTTTGGGACCACCCTAAGGCACTTTTTCACGTCTTTTGGGCAGGGCCGCACGAGCCGGGCGATGCAGTACCCGGAGGTGCGCAGGGAGGACCTGCCCATCGAAGAGGGCGGGATGAACAAGAGCAACTTCAGGGGGGTCCACCGCCTGAACAGGGACGAGCAGGGCCGCGTGAAGTGCGTGGCCTGCATGATGTGCCCGACGATCTGCCCGGCCCGGTGCATCCACATCCAGGCGGGCGAAAGCCCCTGGGAAGACCGCGAGAAGTACCCGGTGAAGTTCGAGATCGACGAACTCCGCTGCATCTACTGCGGGATGTGCGAGGAGGCATGCCCGGTGGACGCCATCGAGCTGACCACCGAGTACGACATCGTCGGCCGCTCGCGTCAGGAGATGGTCTTCGACAAGGAGAAGCTCCTGCACATCTACGACGTGACCATCAATAAGAAGCCGATGTAGACCCGGCCCCGGCCCCGACTTTCGAACCCCCGTCTCAGGACGGGGGTTTTTTGTTGGCGGAGAGGGGCCGAGATACGAGCCAGCGGACGACCACCAAAATCTCCAGAATTTCCGCGCGGATTGCTGGCACATCTCCTCCCATGGGGCACATTAGGGTCGGAAGGCTCGCGTTGCGCGGACGGCGCATTTCGTTCACCGTCTGTGTGAGCTTGTATCACTGTGTCGCTGCACCGTGTTGAACGAACGGTGCATAGAGGGAAGGAGAAAACTCCAGATGCGTTGTTTCATCTTGGGGTGCGGCGCGCTCGCCATGGCGGCGGGTACTTCGCATGCCGCATTGTTCAGCTTTGCTTCCGACCGTAACCAGGACGGTCCCACGTTCTCGGCTCTCGCCGTGAACGCGATCAGTGACGGCCGCGCGCTCGACGCGAACGGTGCGATCACGATCGATTTCCTGGCGGACCGCGATAACGACGGGCCCGGCGCGGCCCAGTCCGTCGCGTCCGAGTTCGAGTTCGCCGCGAACATCACCAGCTATCAGGTGGTGGCGTTCGGCGGTCAGTTCATCCACAACTTCACGATCAACGGTGCTTTCAGCGTCATCGACGCCGCCACCGATGGCGTGATCTTCCAGGCGACGTTCAACAACGCGTTGTTCTCCTCCTGGTCGAACTCCGCGAATCAGCTCGGTCGCTCCGGCCAGATCCAGGCCAACGATGAGGCCGATCCGAGCCTCAGCTTCTCGACGGGCGGCGTCCTCGCCGACATCGACGTCAGCCAGCAGCGTGACTTCGCGTTCTCTCTCTCGAACGTGCAGCTCGCCAACGGCAACCGGGTCCCCGTGACCCCCAACGGCATCAGCACGGTGCCGTGGTCCGCCGAAGGCAGCTTCTCTGCCTCCGCTATCCCCGCCCCCGGCGCCCTCGCGCTCGCGGGTCTGGGCATGATCGCGACGGCTCGCCGTCGTCGGAACTAAGAAACCAAGCCCTAACGGGCTTTCCAAAACTTCCCTCACCGCCGCGGCCTTCCCGCGGCGGTTCTTCTTTTTGCCCTACCCCACCACGCCGCGAAGCTCCGCGCCCAACTGCTCCGCCGCGCCCTTCACCCGCTCTTGCCACGTCCCCGCGCCCTTCGCGTAGATCACCGACCGCGACGCCGTAACCAGCACCCCGCGACGGTCGGGCCGCAGCATCCCCCGAATGTCCTCCGCCGTTCCACCCTGCGCGCCGTACCCCGGGATCAGGAAGTACTGGTCGGGCATCCGCGCCCGCAGTTCCCTCGCCTCGGCCGACTTCGTGGCCCCCACCACCGCCCCCACCGAACTCAGGCCGCACGCCCCCACCGTCGCCGCCCCGATCGAGGCGACCTGGTCCGCCATCGCCTGCGCGACGGTCCGGCCGTCGGCCAGTTTCAGGGCCTGCAACTCATCGCTGTCCGGGTTGCTCGTCCGCACCAGCACGAAGACGCCCAGGTTCTTCTCGAGGAACGGTGCGATCCCGCTCCGCCCCAGGTAGCCGTTCACCGTGATGCTGTGGGCCCCAAGCCGGGCCGCGGCGGCGGCGTAGTGCGCACTGGTCGTGCCGATATCCCCCCGCTTGGCGTCCCACACGACGACCAACCCGAGTCGGACGGCCTCCGCGACGATCTCTTCCAGGAGCGCGAGGCCGGGGGCTCCGAACCGCTCAAAGCACGCGGACTGCGGCTTGAGCGCCGGCACCACCCCCGCCACCGCCCGGACCACCCCGTGGGAGAACTCCCGCACCGCGGCGAGCGGCTCGTGGTGTGTCGCCCGCAGCTCGGGCGGGAGGTTCTCAAGAACCGGGTCGAGCCCCACACAGGCCGGGTTGCCCACCCGCAGGATTGCATCGGTCAGAACATCGGCGAAGTTGGTGTTCATGCGGCCAGCATAGCCTTCTCCGTGGACACTCCCAAGCACCTTGACCTCAAGAAAGACCGGGGCCTCACCATCGAGTGGGCCGACGGGACTTCCTCGTATTACTCGATCGCCTACCTCCGCAAGATGTCCCCGAGCGCGGACATGCGCAACCTCCGCGAGGAGATGAAGAAGAACCCGCTGACGGTGCTGCCCTCGGGGCCGTCGAGGGCATCGGCCCTGGCGGCAGAGTCCGCCGAACTCGTTGGGAACTACGCGATCAAGATCGTGTTCAACGACGGGCACGCCACCGGGCTCTACTCGTGGACCTACCTGCGGGAGATCGACCCGAACCGGGAGAAGGAACCCACGAACCCGCCCCGGGGCGCACCGGTGACCCGCGACCCTCCGGCGAGCTGATCACTCCCCCACGGTCGGGATCTTGCCGGCCCAGATGATCGCCCGCCGGACATGCTCCACGAACTCCGGCTCCGTGAAGCTCTCCTTGGTGTGCCCGAGCGCGGTGTAGAACGCCCGGCCACCGCCGTATTCCTGCCACCATGCGACGGGATGGTCGCCCTTCATCGTGCCGCCCGTGTACGAGGCCTCGTTGAGCATCAGCACGCGGTTCACCGCGGGACGCGGAGCCTCGCGGAAGCAATACCACTCGTCCTTGCGCCTCCAGATCGAGGGCAAGTGCTGCGTCGTGACGTGGCGGGGCTCGACGACGTTGATCTCCGCATCCTGGATCGCCGGGTGTGACTTGAAGTACGCGCCCACGAGCTCGGCGTAGTAGGGCCAGTCGTACTCGGTGTCGCTCGCGGAGTGGATCCCGAC
>JBIKMF010000337.1:0-4639 GCA_044359425.1 Phycisphaerales bacterium | reverse complement strand
TTCAAGCTGACGCCGCAGTCGGACATGCGCTGGCGGATCCAGATGACACCGACGGCGGACGGGAAGCCGATCGAGTTCAAGTTCACGAGGGGGACGTGGGAGTTGGAGGAGCTGAATCCGGACATGAGCAAGGTGAAGAACCGCACGCTCGTTCCGGTTGATATGTCGAAGCTGGCCCCGGGAGAGCAGCCGAAGATCGAGTTTGCTGTTGCGCACTGGGGGGATGAGTTGCCGCAGTACGCGGCGGCGCGGGCGACGGATCCGTACCGTGCGTTGGAGGTGACGGGGACGGTCCGCAGGCTGCAGGTTTCGGGGGGTGCGGGCACGGCCAAGGGGATGGAGCGGGAGTTGCTGGTGTGGTTGCCGCCGGGGTACGACGCGCCGGAGAACGCTTCGAAGAAATACCCGGTGCTGTACATGCACGACGGGCAGAACCTGTTCGCAAAGCACCCTGGTATTCCGGCGGAGTGGGGCCTGGACGAGACGGCGGCGGGGCTGCTCGCGAAGTCGGAGGCGAGTCCGTTCATTCTCGTGGGGGTTCCGCACAGCGGCGCGGGGCGAGCGAGCGAGTACACGCCGGCGCAGCTGCTGTCGGGTGTTGAACCCGAGGGCGAGTCGCACGTACGGTGGTTGATGAACGAGGTGATGCCCCGCATCGAGCGGACGTTCCGGGTGGCGACGGGGCCGGAGAGCACGGGCGTTGGCGGCGCATCGCTGGGCGGTGTAATCAGCGTCTATGCCGTGTCGAAGTACCCGGGCGTCTTCGGGCTTCTGTACGCGGAGAGCGTGTCGTTTGGCGCGGCGGATCGGGAGTGGGCGGTGGTGCTGGACGCGATGAAGACCGCACCGCGCCGGGCGTACGTGGGAGTGGGCGGTAAGGAAGTGCCGACGGACGAGCAGAAGAGTGCGAGGATGGTGGCGAACGCGAAGGAACTCGACGCGAAGCTGGAGGGCGTGGGGATGGGGGCGGATCGGCTGATGTACCTGGAAGAGGCGGCGGCGGAGCACAACGAGCAGGCGTGGGCGGGGCGCGCGGGGACGGCGTTGCGGTTCCTGTTTCCGCCGCCGATGGACACGACGAAGTAGGGTTTCTCGAACGACCTGAGGGAGGGCCGATTGAGGATTCCGGTATTCAAGCCGTGGCGGGCGTTCGAGGAGTTCGATCACCTGAGCGACGAGGAGTGCGAGAAGCACGTGGGGGACGCGTGGGCGAACAGCTCACCGTGGATGGCGAGGATTCCGTACGGCGCGTGGATTGTGCTTCTGTTGGCCTGGCCGTCGGGTTGGGTGTTGGCGTACGAGTTCTTCTCCGTGACGAAGTACGTGCCGCTCCCGCAGTCGTTTGAGGCCCGTGTGGTCTTGCTGGCGGTGTCCACGGTTGTGGTGGCGTTCTTCGGCATGTTCGCGGTTCGGGACCTGGCGTTGTATGTGCTGCTGCGGAAGGAACTGCGGCGAGCGGACTGCCCGAAGTGCGGGCAATCGCTCCGGGGGCTTCCGGTGCAGTCGGTGGGGATCGTGCCTGATCCGACCAAGAACACGGTGCGGTGCACCGAGTGCGGGCGTGTCCATGCCTTGATGGATCTGGGGCTGACACCGCGCGATCTGGTGCCGCTCGAGCAGAGGCGAGTGCCGCCGGAGTTCGCCAAGGTTCGTCGCTGATTACGGCCAGCGCAGGACGATCTTGCCGAACTGGTCGGCGGCCTCGAGGAGTTGGTAGGCCTCGACCGCGTTCTCGGCGGGGTACACGTGACCGACGACAGGCCAGAGCTTCCCAGCGCGGAAGAGGGCGGTGATCTCGCCGAACTCTTCGTTGCTGCCCATGGTCGAGCCGAGGACGCGGAGTTGATTCCAGAAGATCCGTGCGAGATCGGTGGTAGCGTCGGGGCCGCTCGTGCAGCCGGGAGTGACGTACGCGCCGCCGCGGGCGAGGCTCTTGATGCAGTTGAGGTGAGTGGCCTTGCCGGAGGAGTCGACGGCCATGTCGACCCCGCGTTTCTGGGTGATGGCTCGGACCTGCTTTGACCAGTCTTGACCTTCGTCGAGGACGCCGTGGTGGGCGCCGAGTTCCTTGGCCTTTTCGAGCTTCCACTGGTGTCGGCTGGTGACGATGACGGTGCAACCGAGGTGGAGCGCGATGGAGAGCGCGGAGGTGGCGACGCCGCCGCCGATGCCGGTGATCAGGACGCTCTGCCCAGCGCGGAGCTGGCCCTTGCCCACGATCATCGAATAGGCCGTAAGGGCACAGAGACCGAAGGCGGCAGCTCGGACCGGATCGCTTTCTCCGACGTTGGCGATGTTCGCGACGGGGGCGAGGAACTTCTCGGCGAACATGCCGTTGTGGTGTTCGCCGATGAGTTCGAAGTTGGGCGCGAGGGTGGATGCGGGCGGGTCGTCCGGGAGGACGCGTTCGGGCTGGCGCACCGCGGCATTTACGATGACACGTCTGCCGATCCACGACGCGTCGACTCCGGGGCCGACGGCTTCGACCACGCCGCAGGCGTCGCAGCCTGAGACGCGGGGGTACGCGAGATCGAGCCCGGGCACGCCGCGACCGACCCAAAGGTCCATTTGGTTGAACGCGCTGGCGAGCGTTTTGATGAGCACCTGGCCCGGAGCGGGAGCGGCGGGCTCGGGCCAATCGGTGCGGAACTCGATGTTGGGGGAGACGGGTGAGCCTTTGCGGGTGACGACGATTGCGCGCATGGAGTCAGGATATGTGATGGAGGGGCGGGCGTGACGGGGGCAAAAGAAAACCGCCCGCGTGAACGCGGGCGGCCTTGATGAGATCGTGTTGAGCGATTAGCCCTGGACGCGGACGTCGCCGGCGGTGTGCTTCATGCCGCGACGGCGGTCGCGGAGGCGCTGGCTCTTGCCCTGGCGGCCGCGGAGGTAGTAGAGCTTGGACCGGCGGGAGTCGCCGCGGCGGACCATTTCGATGTCGCCAACGAGGGGCGAGCTGAGGGGGAACATGCGTTCCACGCCGACGCCGTCGACGACCTTGCGGATCGTGACCATCTCGTTGATACCGCTGCCGGTGCGGGCGATGATGACGCCCTGGAAGACCTGCTCGCGCTTCTTGTCACCTTCGACGATCAGGAAGGACACGTTCACCGTGTCGCCGGCCTGAAAGGGGATGGTGGACTTACGAAGAACGTCGGCGTTGATGGATTCGATGATCTGCTGCTGGCCCATATGTCACCTGTATTGGCCCGCCGGGCTGAGCCGGGGGGGAAGGGAATGTTAGGCGGGAGCTTCGCCGTCGGCAATGGCTCGGGAAGGATCCGAACACGCACCTTCTTGGGTGTTGCGGAGAAGCTCCGGCCGTCTTGCTTTCGTTCGGTCGAGTTTCTGCTGGTTTCGCCAGCGGTCGATGGCCTCGTGGTTCCCGGAGAGGAGGACGTCGGGAACCGGGCGGCCTTCCCATTCTCGGGGTTTGGTGTAGTGGGGGCAGTCCAGCAGTCGGCGACCATCTCCCGAACGAGAAAAGCTATCTTGAGCGTTGGATTCGGCATCGCCGAGGGCACCCGGGATGAGGCGGGCGACCGCGTCGATCATCACGATGGCCGCGAGTTCGCCGCCGGAAAGGACGTAATCCCCGATCGAGATTTCCTGGGGGGCGAGGGCTTCGATGACTCGTTCGTCGATGCCCTCGTAGTGGCCCGCGATGATCATGAGTCGGGGCAATCCGGCCAGCTCTTCGACGAGTTCCTGTGTGAGGGGCCTTCCTTGCGGGGACGTCAGAATGCGCCGGCAGGGGCGGGGATCGGCGGCTTCGACGGCCATCGCGCAGTCCCACAGCGGCTGGCACATCATGACCATACCTGGTCCGCCGCCGAAGGGGCGGTCGTCGGTTTTCTTGTGCTTGTTCGCGGAGAACGCGCGGATATCGGTCGCAACGACTTCGAGGAGCCCGGCCCGCACCGCTCGGCCCGGGATGGAGACTCCGAGCGCAGCGGGCGGTTCGACGCCGAACATCTCGGGGAAGGTCGTGAGGATGTCGACGCGAAGTGCCATGGGTGGTCCGGTCGGAGAAACCAAAGGAGCCGAAGCCTACCATCGGCCCTTCACGCGTGCCGCGGACTTTCGCGGCCGGTGACGACCTTAAGAGTAAAGCGGGATCAGACCATGAAAGCGACCGACTTGCGCAAGGGACTGGGAATCAAGATTGACGGCAAGCTGGGCGTGCTGACCGCGGTGGAGCACCGCACCCCCGGGAACCTGCGTGCGTTCATCCAGATCACCTACAAGGACGTGATGAAGGGGAACGTGCTGGAGAAGCGGCTCAGCTCTTCGGACGACATCGAGGTGGTGGACATGGACCGGCGCGAGATGGAGTACCTGTACTCGGACTCGTCTGGCGCGACGTTCATGGACAGCGAGAACTACGAGCAGATGGTGCTCAACCCCGCGCTTCTCGGCGACTCCCTCAAGTACCTTCGGCCGAACGCGAAGACCATCGTTCTCATGAGCGATGGGAACCCGATCACGATCGAACTTCCCGCGTCGGTGGAACTCACGGTCGAGGACTGCCCGCCGGAAGTGAAGGGCGCGACCGTGACGAACCAGACCAAGGACGCGACCATGGAGACGGGGCTGGTTGTCCGCGTTCCGGCGTTCATCAAGACCGGCGAGACGCTGA
>JBIKMF010000044.1:0-16429 GCA_044359425.1 Phycisphaerales bacterium | reverse complement strand
CGGAGGAAGGGTGGCCGCTGCGGGTTTCGAGCACGGTGGCGTGGGTGAACTGCGACCTTGCCCACGTGAGCAAGGCGACGGGGCTCGCGCGGTTCAAGGCGCGAACGGGGTTGGTCGCTGAACGCCTTGCGGGGATCGGCGACACCACCGGCGACATGGCGATCCGCGAACACGTCGCGTTCTTCGCGTGCCCCGCGAACGCGCAGCCGGAACTGAAGCGGCACGCGGACTACGTCTCGCCGTTCGCGGAGGTCGCGGGCGTTCTCGACATTCTCGAGCGTCTCCGCGGCTAATCGATGAACAGTCCGGCGACGCACCCGGTCATCCAGCAGGCCATCGCACCGGCGACCATCGCGCGGGGCGCGAGCTTCGCCAGATCCTGCCTGCGTTCGGGGGCCATCGCGCTCAGGCCGCCGATCTGGATCGCGATCGAGGGGAGATTGGCAAACCCGCAGAGGGCGTAGGTCATGATCTGCGCGCCGCGTGGCGTCATCGTTTGCTCGGCGATGTGCTTCGAGAGGCCGAGGTACGCCATGAACTCCGTCGCGATGATCTGCGTGCCCAGGAGCGTGCCCGCGCTGCCGAGGTCCTCGCGGGGGATGCCCATGAGCCACGCGACCGGCCGGAAGACCAGCCCGAGGACGTACTGGAGCGAGAGCGGCGGGATCCCGTGCCCGTTTCGCCACGCCGCGATCTGGTTGATCTCGCCGATCGCGGCGAGGGGCCAGTTGATCACGGCAAGGAGCGCGACGAACGCGAGGAGCATCGCGGCGACGTTCAGGGCGAGCTTGAGACCGTCCGTAGCCCCGGATGCGGCGGCGTCGACGACGTTTGATGTGGTTCGCTCGGTGCGAAGGAGCGACGAGAGCGACTCGTCCGGGAGTGACTGCGTTTCGGGGAGCATGATCTTCGCCATCACGAAGCCGGCCGGGGCCGACATCACGCTCGCGCAGAGGAGATGCTTGGCGAAGAGCGCCTGCTGGACCGAGTCCTCGCCGCCGAGCAGGCCGACGTACGCCGCGAGAACGCTGCCCGCGATGGTCGCGAATCCGCCGGTCATCACGGCCATGAGCTGGGAGCGGGTCATCCCGGCGATGTATGGCTTGACCAGAAGCGGGGCCTCGGTTTGGCCGACGAAGATGTTTGCCGCGGCGGAGATGGCCTCCACACCGCTGACCTTGAGCGCACGCCGCA
Organism: Phycisphaerales bacterium; assembly: GCA_044359425.1. GTDB lineage: Bacteria > Planctomycetota > Phycisphaerae > Phycisphaerales > UBA1924 > JBEIUO01. Next base: position 15,235 of record JBIKMF010000044.1, on the reverse strand, counting down.
GGACGTACGCGACGACGGCGACCACACGTTGCATGATGCCGAGGTGGTAGAGCACGCTCATCAGGCTTGCGAAGAAGATGATGACCGGGAGCACACGGATCGCGAAGACAAATCCCCACGGGCCGCTGGGATCGGCGGTGTTCCCGAAGAGGAAGCGGATGCCCTCATCGGCGAAGGAGATCACCTTGGTCACGAGCCGAGCGATGAAGTCGAAGAACTCGACGACGCGCGGGACCTTCAGGCACGCGGCGGCGATGATCACCTGGAGCACGACGCCAGCGACGACGATGCGCATGCTGATCGCCTTGCGGTTCTCCGAAAGAGCCCACGCGACGACCAGGAAGAAGAGGATGCCGAGCAAGCCGGTGAAGTGAGTCATGTGCGGCGATGATACCGACCGCGTATGCTGGGGTATGCCCGAGATGCCACCGGGAAATCCTGGCGGATGCGTGCGCGTGGCCTTTGCCGAGGCCCCGGCGGCGATCCTGTCGATGGCGGAGCGGGTTCGGCAGGCCGCCGGACTGCCCGTGGCCGTGGTGGCGCTCGGTGGACCGGCGGGCGCGGGAAAGTCGACGTTGGCGGAGCGGCTGGGCGCGGCGACGCTGTCGACGGACTGGTACCTGCCGGACTACGACGAGACACCGGAGCACCTGAGGGACCTTCCCGAGAGCGCGGATCTGGCCCTGCTGGGTCGGCATCTGGCGGAGCTCGCGAGCGGCCGCGGGGTGGACGCCCCGGTGTGGTCGTTTCACACGCACCGTCGGGAGGGCAACCGGCGCGTGGAAGCGGGGTCGGTTGTGGTGGTCGAGGGGATTCACGCGCTGCACGCGCCGCTGCTACCGCTGATCCACGTCCCGGTGTTTGTCGAGGCACCCGGGGAGATCCGGTGGAAGCGTTGGGAGTTGATTGAGTCGGCGGGCCTGCGGGGCTGGGGCGTGGAGAAGGCGAAGGACTACTTCGAGCGGATCGCCGAGCCGGTGTTCAGGGAGAGAGAGGCCAGATATCGGGCCGCGGCGAGGGTGATCGTGTCGAACGAATCGGGCCTGCCCCGGTTCGGTTGACCGGCGGAGGTGGGATTGACGGGAATTCCACTCGCGGAAACCGTCGGGATCGGGTAGTCTGTGCCCGCCGGGTCTCGTGGGAAAAATGGAGTCGAGCGTGATGAGTGACTGTTTCCGCGCGGCGGTTGTCGGTTGTGGCTTGGTTCTCGCGGCGGGGGTCGCGAGTGCTCAGCAGCGCCACTGGGTGTACCTCACCGACAAAGGAAGCCAGGCCGAGGTTGATGCCGCGGTGGCTGCGCTGCCGGAAACCTACAACCAGCGGGCGGTGTGGCGGCGTCAGATGCGCCGAACCGATCCGGGGTTGTTCGACGAGCGGGACCTTCCGCTCAAGCCTCAGTACCTCGACTCCATTGCGGGGACGGGGGCCACGATCAAGGCCGAGAGTCGCTGGCTGAACGCGGTGTCGGTGGTGGCGACCGCGGAACAGCTGGAGGAGATCCGCGCGCTGCCGCATACAGCGCGGGTCGCGCCGGTGCGTGGGGGAACCCGAGGGGATATGGTGGCGGAGTCGCCGCTGCCGACGCCCGGGGTGTACACGGAGCGTGCGTTCTACGGGCTCGCCGAGGCGCAGCTCGTGCAGATGAACCTGCCGGCGCTGCACGCGCTCGGTCACACCGGGTCAGGGGTGATCATCGGCGTGCTGGACACGGGGTTCTACCGCGATCACGACGCGTTTCACACGGCGGGGCACCCGCTGACGGTGATCGCGGAGCGGGACTTCATCAACGACGACAACAATGCCTCGATCGAGGTCGCGGACAACAGCGAGCAGCACCGGCACGGCACGTGGATCCTGAGCACGATCGGCGCCTACGCGCCGGACACCTACGTGGGCGGGGCGTACGACGCTCAGTTCGTGCTCTGCAAGACCGAGGACGTCACCAGCGAAACGCCGGTGGAAGAGGACTACTACGTCGAAGGACTGGAGTTCGCGGAGCTCCACGGCGCGGACCTCACGACGAGTTCTCTTGGTTACATCGACTGGTACACGCAGGCGGATCTCGACGGCGTGACCGCGGTGACGACGATCGCGGTGAACATCGCGAACGCGAACGGCGTGCACTGCGTGACCGCGGCGGGGAACGAGGGGAATGACGCGGACCCGCTCACGAGCACGATCATCGCGCCGGCGGATGCGCCGCGGGTCATCACCTGCGGTGCGGTGGATATCAACGGGAACATCGCGGGGTTCAGCAGCTCCGGGCCGACGGCCGACGGACGCGTGAAGCCCGAGATCCTGGCGTGCGGCGTGAACACGGCGGTGATCTCGTCGCGGAACACCACCGGTTACGGTGCGGTGAGCGGGACCTCCCTGTCGACGCCGCTGGTCGCGGCCACGGTGGCGTGCCTGACCGGCGCGAACCCGGGCTGGACCGTGGATCAAATGCGCCTGGCGATCACCCGCACAGGGACGGATTGGAACGTGAACGGAGCAACCGACCCGCTGTTTGTTCGTGGGTTCGGGATCATCAACGCCCTCGCGGCGGCCACGGGGGTCTGCCCCTCGGATTGGAACGCCGACGGTGGCGTCGACGGCGACGACGTGATCGCGTTCTTCACCCAGTGGGACGCGAACGAGGCCGACTACAACGCGTCCGGGGGAACCGACGGGGACGACGTGATCGCGTTCTTCAGCGACTGGGACTCGGGGTGCTGAGAGGCACAGCACCCAACGGGCGCATCGACCTGCAGGGCTGAGCACCGGTGCGGGCAGTTGCCGGTCATACACAAGTTGCACCCGGGCCGACCGTTCTCCGGCAAAAGGAGCGCGGCGAGGGTTTTGCCCTTGAGGGTGTTCTCCGCGAACTCGGCGAGGCTGTCGAGGGTGGAGTGCAGGCTGCAAAGGTGATCGGCGTGCTCGGGGAGACCGAGGGGGCAGTGCTCGATTCGAGGAAATGGCTCGAGGGCGAGCACCACGTCGAACATCGTGACCTGCGTCGGAGAGCGGGCGAGGACGAAGCCCCCGCTCGGCCCGCGCTGGGAGGTGATGACCCCGGCGCGGACGAGGGCGTTGAGGACCTTGGACATATACCCAACGGGAACCTTGGTGGCCAGGGCGACACGTTCGGCGGTGGCGGGCTCGTGGGGGGAGGCGGCGAGCCATAGCGCGGCACGGAGCGCGTACTCAACGGTCTTGGAGAACATGGCTGCCACCCTTCTAACCAGGGATTCCTACGGCAATTCCCCGATTCGAGTTGTTTTTCCTGTTTCGCAGTAGCCCGCTTGACAGGACGCCGAGTTACAGATATAGATATCTGTTTAATCGACCAAGTCAAGCCCGGAGACTGAAGACTATGGAAAATACCGCACCGTCACTCCTGAAGGGGGGAGGGGTGAATCCCTCCGATATAGTCCGATTTGACGACGCCATTGTCCGGAAGTTCCTTTCGGCGATGCTTCTTTGGGGGATCGTGGGGATGCTGGTGGGGCTGATTGTGGCCATCCAGCTGGCGTTGCCGAACTTCGTGACGAACCACCCCCAGTTTGAGTGGATGTCTTTCCTGTACAAGACGTCGTTCCTGAACTTCGGGCGGCTCAGGCCGCTGCACACGAACGCGGTGATCTTCGCGTTCGCGGGGAACGCGGTGTTCGCGGCGGTGTACTACTCGACGCAGCGGCTGTGCAAGGCACGGATGTGGTCGGACAAGCTGAGCAACCTGCACTTCTGGGGGTGGCAGCTGATCGTGGTGTGTGCCGCGTTGACGCTGCCTTTGGGCGTGACGCAGGGTAAGGAGTACGCGGAGCTGGAGTGGCCGATCGATCTGATGATCGCGGTGGTGTGGCTGGGCTTCTTCGGCACGAACTTCTTCATGACGCTGATCAACCGGCGTGAGCGTCACATGTACGTTGCGCTGTGGTTCTACATCGCGACGATCGTCACCGTGACGATGCTGCACGTGTTCAACAACCTGTGGATCCCGGCGGCGATCGTGGAGCTGGTGAAGCACGGGCGGTTCCCGTCGCCGGAGAACGCGCTGAAGTCGTACCCGATCTACGCGGGCGTGCAGGACGCGTTCATGCAGTGGTGGTACGGGCACAACGCGGTGGCGTTCTTTCTGACGACGCCCTTCCTGGGGCTGATGTACTACTTCCTGCCGAAGGCTGCCGAGCGGCCGGTGTACTCGTACAGGCTGTCGATCGTGCACTTCTGGAGCCTGGTGTTCATGTACATCTGGGCGGGCCCGCACCACCTGCACTACACGGCCTTGCCGGTGTGGGCGAGCACGCTGGGGATGCTCTTCTCGGTGATGCTCTGGATGCCGAGCTGGGGCGGGATGATCAACGGTTTGCTGACGCTCCGCGGGGCGTGGAACAAGGTCGCGGCGGATCCGATCCTGAAGTTCTTCGTGCTGGGGATCACCTTCTACGGCATGTCGACCTTCGAGGGGCCGATGCTGAGCGTGAAGGTTGTGAACTCGCTGAGCCACTACACGGACTGGACGATCGCGCACGTGCACGCCGGGGCGTTGGGCTGGAACGGGTTCATGGCCTTCGGCATGATGTACTGGCTGCTGCCGCGGCTCTTCCAGACGAACATCTGGAGCAAGAAGCTGGTGGAGTGGCACCTGTGGGTGGGCACCATCGGGCTGGTGCTGTACATCCTCTCGATCTACACGGCGGGCATCACGCAGGGGCTGATGTGGCGGATGTTCGACGACACGGGCCGCCTGGTCCACGCGGACTTCATGGAAACCGTTGTCAAGCTGATGCCGCTGTACTGGATCCGCGTGATCGGCGGCACCCTCTATCTGGTGGGCGTGCTCTTCGGGGCGGTCAACTTCGTGATGACCTGGACGACGCGTCCGAAGGTCTACGCCGAGGTGGAGATCGTCGCTCCCCGTCTCACCGCGACGTATGTGGATCCGCCCGAGCCGGGATCGCGGCTGGGCGCGAACACCGAGTTCGGCCACACGGGCGACAAGTTCATCCAGGCGTGGTGGCACCGCGTGTGGGAACGTCGTCCGGTGAAGTTCACCCTGATGGTGCTGGTGGCCGTGGTGGTGGCGTCGCTGTTCGAGATCATCCCGACGTTCCTCATCCGGAGCAACGTGCCGACGATCGCGAGCGTGCAGCCGTACACGCCGCTGGAGCTCTACGGCCGCGACATCTACATCTCCGAGGGCTGCTACAACTGCCACTCGCAGATGATCCGCCCGCTGTGGCACGAGACGGAGCGGTACGGCGAGTACAGCAAGCCCGGCGAGTTCGTGTACGACCATCCGTTCCAGTGGGGCAGCCGCCGCATCGGACCGGACTTGGCCCGCGAGGGCGGGCGGCAGAGCCACGACTGGCAGGTCCGCCACCTCGAGGACCCGCGTCAGCTGATGGGCTCGTCGATCATGCCCGGCTACAAGCACCTCCTGGAATCACCGATTGACTTCGGTGCGATCCAGTCGCGCGTTGACGCGATGGCGATGCTCGGTGTGCCGTACGGCGAGCTCGTGAAAGCGGGCAAGGCCGAGGAAGCGGCCCGCGAGCAGGCGCGGTTGCTCGGCGTGGACCTTGTGGCCCAGGGCGGGTACAAGGGCATGGAAGACAAGAAGGTCATCGCGCTGGTGGCGTACCTCCAGCGGCTGGGCACGGACATCAGCAAGCCGGCACCGGCGGCGCCCGCGGCAGCAACCACGGCAAAGGAGTGATCCCGTGAGTCTCACCGACATCATGAGTTCGATGAAACTCGCCACGTACCCGACCATCGCGATGGTCATCTTCGGCGTCGTGTTCGTGTCGATCGTGATCCGTGTTGCATCCCGCAAGACCCCCTACTCGCACGAGTCCATGCTCCCCTTCGAGGACGGCACGCTCCGCCCGAAGGAAGAAGGGAGAAACTAACCATGTCCGCGACAAACAATGAATCATCGGGCCAGGTCGAGAACCTGCTCGACCACGAGTACGACGGCATCCGCGAGTTCGACAACCCGACACCGGGCTGGTGGCACCTCTTCTTCTTCGCCACGGTTCTGTTCTCGGTGGTGTACTACTTCTTCTTCACGTTCTCGCCGCTTGCCTCGACGCCGCAGCAGCGTTGGGAAGCCAAGCAGGTCCGCGAGTTCGAGCGGATGTTCGGCGCGTACGGCGACCTGAAGCCGGACACGAAGACCATCCTGATGATGAAGGAGGACCCAAAGATGATGGCCGTGGCGTCTTCGCTGTTCGTCAAGAACTGCGCGACATGCCACGGAACCGACGGCGGCGGGATCAACGGGTTCAACCTGACGGACGACAACTACAAGAACGTTGCGAACCTCGAGGACATCGCCAAGGTGATCGCCGAGGGTCGCAACAGCGGCGCCATGCCCGCGTGGGGCAACCGCCTGAACGAGAACGAACGGGTCATTCTCAGCTCGTACGTCGCCAGCCTTCGCGGGACCAAGCCCGCGAATCCGAAGGCGGCGGACGCGACGGAGAAGCCCATCGCTCCCTGGCCCACCACGGCCCCGTGAGCGGAGGAGTACGCCGTGAAGCCCGCTTCCCGCGATGAACGAGACCGGCTCCACGCGCAGGGCAACCTGTCGACGATGAACGAGGACGGCTCCCGCAAGTGGATCCGCCCCCGCCCGTCGCACGGCCGGACCCAGCGCGCGAGACACGCCGTTGCATTCCTCCTCATCGCTCTCTTCGCATCCCTCCCGTGGCTGCGGATGAACGACAAGCCGGTTCTCCTGCTGGACATCGTGCACCGCGAGTTCACCGTCCTCGGCACGACCTTCTTCGCGACCGACACGCTTCTCCTGGCCTTCACGCTCGTCACCATCTTCATCTCGATCTTCGCGGTCACGGCGATTTTCGGTCGCCTCTGGTGCGGGTGGGCGTGCCCGCAGACCGTCTACCTCGAGTTTGTCTTCCGCCCGATCGAGCGGTTCTTCGACGGCACGCCCGGACGGGCCGGCGAGACCCTCTTCAAGAAGCTCGGGATCAGCGGCCCGGCGAAGTTCGTCGCCTATCTGCTGCTGAGCTTCTTCGTCGCCAACGTCTTCCTCTCCTACTTCGTCGGCACCGACAACCTCGTCCGCTGGGTGACACGCCCGCCAACCGAGCACCCCGTCGGGTTCATGCTCGTCGTCTTCGTCACGGGCGCGATGCTCTTTGACTTCGGCTACTTCCGCGAGCAGATGTGCATCGTCGCCTGTCCCTACGGCCGCTTCCAGAGCGTGCTCCTGGACCGCCACTCCATGATCGTCGGGTACGACGCGAAGCGCGGCGAACCCCGGGGCAGGCCGCAGAAGAAGGACGTAAGCCTGCCCGTGCTCGAGCCCGCCGCACGCTCGGGAGACTGCGTCGAATGCGGCCTCTGCGTCGCCACGTGCCCCACCGGAATAGACATCCGAAACGGCCTGCAACTCGAGTGCATCCACTGCGCCCAGTGCATCGACGCCTGCAACGCCGTCATGACCAAGCTCGACCGCCCCGAAGGCCTGATCCGCTACGGCACGCAGTCGGAGTTCGGGGGCGAGAAGCGGCGGTTCTGGCGCCCGCGTTTGGCCTGGTACGGCACGGTGCTCACCATCATCATCACGATCGCCACGATGTGGGTCGTCAACCGCGAACCCGCCGACGTGCTGCTGCTCAACCAGACCGGGCGCACCTTCACCCTTGAGCCCGACGGCCGCATCACCAATCACGCCCGCCTGAAGTTCACCAACCGGAACGACACGACCCAGACGTTCACCGTCAAGGCCAGCGACCCGCAGGTCTCTCTCCGGGTCGTGGTGGAGCCCATCGTCGACGGTCGCAAGGGGATGACGATCCCCATCATCGTCTCCGCTCCCCCCGAGATGTTCACGAGGGGTAAAGCGATGATCACGCTCGACGTCACGTCGGATTCCACGGGGTTCTCGCGTCAGGTCCGCGTAACCCTGCTTGGCCCAGCAAACGCTGGTGCGGCACCCACGCCCTCCACTCCACACCCGGAGCAACCGAAATGAGTTCCCGCATCTCCCGCATCCTCTGGCCCGGCCTGATCTTTGTCTTCCTTGGCGCGAACGTCTGCGTCGTCGGCATCACCGTCTACGCGGCGACCCGCGCCGACGGCGGCGCCACCGAGCCCGACTACTACCGCAAGGCGATCAACTGGAACCAGACCGCAGCAGAGCGGGACCAGAGCGCGGCCCTCGGGTGGAATGCAACCATCACAACGTCGCTGAACGCCGCCACGCTGACGCTCACGGACCGCCAAGGCACACCGGTCGAAGGGGCCAAGGTTCAGGCGGAGTTCTTCGCGGTCCTCGACTCCGGATCGCGGGCGACCGCCGAGTTCCAGCCCACAGCGGCCGGAAGCTATCAGTACTCCGGCATCCTGCCCCCCGGGACCTGCGAGTTCCGCGTCCGCGCCACGCGCGGGGATGATGTGTTCGTGAAGACGCTCCGCACCACCCCCGGAACCCAGTGATGACGGCGATGCTGCTCTCGGTCTTCCTGGCTTCGGTCCTCGGCAGCACGCACTGCGCCGGGATGTGCGGCGCATTCGTGATGCTCGCGGTTTCCGATTTCAAGGGCCGATCCGGCACCCCGCGGCTCGCGCTCGCGTCTTACCACCTCGGACGTCTGACCACCTACACCCTTCTCGGCTCGATCGCAGGAATCGTGGGCGAGGCCATCGACCTCGGCGGCAAGAACGCCGGCATCGCCAACAGTGCCGCGATTCTCGCTTCGTCGTTGCTCGCCATCGTGGGCCTCCTCATGCTCGCAAAGGCCCTCGGCGCACCGCTGGCCTCCCCCAAGGTGCCACCCCGCTGGCAGAAGATCATCGAGCGAGGCTACCACGCGGTCTTCTCGCTCCCGCCTGTCTTCCGCGCGGCTGGCATCGGCCTGCTGACCACCCTGCTTCCCTGCGGCTGGCTGTACACCTTCGTCATCACCGCGGCCGGCACAGGTGATCCGATCACCGGAGCTCTTGTGATGCTCTTCTTCTGGGCGGGCACGCTCCCGATGCTGACGCTCGCGGGCGTGAGCGGCCGAAAGGTCACCTCGTGGCTTGGCTCGCGGGCGCCGATCGCCACGGCATTGATCATGATCCTGATGGGCCTGGGCACCGCGATCGCGCGGCTCGCCTCGCCGCTCCAGATCCGGGGCGACGCGGCCTCGCACGTCACACCCTTCTGCGGCGACGACGCCGCACCATCGCCGATCGCGAGTTCAACCAACGGGGGTTCACCGTGAGTTTGACGGCCAACGCTTCTCTCTCGCCCATGACGCGTACAGAGTGCCCTTGCTCGCACTGCGGGCAACCGATGACGGCGCCCGAATCGCCTCAGTCGGAGGTCTTCTGCTGCCACGGGTGCGAGTCCGCGTACAAAATCATTCACTCCTGCGGTCTCGCCGACTACTACCGAATCCGCGCCGAAGAGCCAGGGCGCCCCGCCCTCGGCGGCCGCTCCGCCTACGAGGAGTACAACGACCCCACGTTCCAGAAGCTGTACGTCCGTGGCGTCCGCGGAGGTTTCGCCGCCGCTGACCTTTTCCTCGAAGGCGTCCATTGCGCCGCGTGCGTCTGGCTTGTGGAGAGGCTCTCGCTCATCACCGATGGCATCATCTCCTCACGCCTGGACTTCGGCCGCTCCATCGTTCAGGTCGTGTGGGACCCGTCCAAGACGAGCCTCTCACGCGTTGCCGCGGCACTCGCCTCACTCGGCTATCCCCCCCACCCCGCTCGCGATGCCCGCGCCCGCGATGCCCGCAAGCAGGAAGACCGCCGTCGCCTCCAGCACGTCGCGGCCGCGGGCGCGTGCGCCGGAAACACGATGCTCCTCGCGTTCGCGCTGTACTCCGGCCTCTTCGAGGCGATGGAGGACGAGTACCTCACCCTGTTCCGCTGGCTCAGCCTCGCGATCACCTCCATCTCCCTCGCGTGGCCGGGCCGCGTCTTCTTCGTCAGCGCATTCCGTGCACTCCGCGCTCGAGCCCTCAACCTCGACCTTCCCATCGCGGTTGGTCTTGGTGCCGGTTGGATTTGGGGGCTTGTCAACACCATCCGCGGCGTAGGCGAGATCTACTTCGATTCGCTCTCGGTGCTTGTTTTCGCGCTCCTGGTCGGCCGCTGGATCCAGCTCCGCCAGACACGGCGCGCGACCGACTCGTTCGAGCTCCTCTACTCCCTCACGCCAACCCGCGCCCGAATCGTAGAGAACGGCGAGGTTCGAAGCGTTCCGATCGAAGCCCTCACGCTGGGTTGCATCGTCGAGGTTGCGCCGGGGGACACCGTCCCCGCAGACGGCGAGATCGTCTCCGGACGCTCGGACCTCGATCAATCGATGCTCACCGGAGAATCCGTCCCCGTCGCCTGCGCGGCGGGCGATCTGGTTGCGGCGGGCACGCTGAATCTCACCAGCGCGTTCCGCGCGAAGGTCACGGCGATCGGCGACGCGACGCGCGTCGGCCGGTTGCTGTCCGTCGTCGCAGAGTGTTCTCGCCGCAAGCCACGGATGGTGCAGATCGCGGACCGAGTCGCCGGCATGTTCGTGGTGTGCATGCTCGTCCTCAGCGCCGCGACCGCCGCGATCTGGGCCTCGATCGCGACCTGGCACGAGGCGGCCGAGTACGCGGTTGCACTGCTGATCGTCACGTGCCCGTGCGCCCTGGGGCTCGCCACACCGCTCTCCTTCACCGCCGCCCTCGGGAAGGCCGCACGCATGAAGATGCTCGTGAAGGGCGGGGACGTGCTCGAGAAGCTCGGGTCCCACAAGGGCCCACGCACGATCTTCCTCGACAAGACCGGAACGGTCACCACGGGCGCGTTCAACGTTCAGCAGTGGCACGGCCCGCGCCTCGCCGGCCAGCTCGCCGCCGCCGCGGAACGCGGCTGCTCGCACCCCATCGCCACCGCGCTCTCGCGGGAGTTCGGCGACACCTCCGGCTTCCGCGTGACCGACACCCGCCTCGTTCCCGGTCGTGGGATCGAGGCAACCGTCGATGGCCAACGAGTCCGCGTCGGTGCGCCCGCGTTCGTTCTCGAAGGCGCGGAAGACCCCGAGAAGCACTGCAGCCGCCTCGCCGATGCCGCGGCACACGGCGCAACGTGCGTCGCCGTGAGCGTGGACGGCGTGGTCGCCGGATCGGGCGCGCTGGGCGACACGATCCGCGAGACGTCGCTCGGCGCCGTTCAGTCGCTGGTCTCTCAGGGCTGGCACGTACGGCTGCTCTCCGGTGACGCCGAGGGCCCCACGCGCCGCGTGGGCAAAGCACTGGGGCTCGACGACGCCGACATCATCCACTCCGCGTCACCCGAACTCAAGATCGCCGCCGTCACCGATGAACGAACCCGGTCGCTCACGGTCATGGTGGGCGACGGCATCAACGATGCCGCGGCCCTCGCCGCCGCCGACATTGGTGTTTCCGTACACGGCGGGGCCGAGGCCAGCCTCGCCGCGGCCGACGCGTACCTCGGTCAGCCGGGCATTGGTCCGGTCCTGGAGCTGATCGAAGGCTCAACCCGTACCATGCAGGTCGTCCGCCGCAACCTCATCGTGTCGGTCGCCTACAACGCGTTCGCAGCGGTTCTCGCGATCACTGGTCTCATTCACCCGATCATCGCCGCGATCTTGATGCCGGTCAGTTCGCTCACCGTCATCTTCCTCTCGTTCCGTTCCCGGTCCTTTGGAGGCAAGTCATGAGCGTCATCTACATCGTTCTCCCGCTCGCATTCATCCTGGCCGGCGCCGCGCTCTGGGCGTTCATCTGGATGGTGAAGGACGGCCAGCTCGACGACCTCGATTCCCCGCAGATCCGCGTGCTGTTCGACGACGTCGGCCAGCCCAAGCAGCCCAAGTAACGGCTTCAATCGCGGTATTCTCGGGCCACCCCACCCGGCGCAACCGGCCCGACCCCTCCACTCCGGAGATATCCGGCCCCTTCTCCCCGGCTCGTGGCAACGCTCCACACACATCTGTCCGAACACCCCTGCAGCATGCAGTGGTCCGATGTCATGTCGTGGCTACCCAAGCGCTCCCCGCCCAAGCCGCGGAGCGCCCCACGTCAGTCCGTCGACGGCTTCATGAGCCAGATCGGGCCGCTGCTTGACATCTCCGGCACCGGGATGCGTGTGCGGTTCGAGGAGGAGAACGCGGTCGCGCCCGGGACCGTGCTGAACTTCCAGGTCCACAGCGCGGGCCGCATGTTCTCGATCCGGGGCATGGTGATCTGGAAGCGCAAGCAGAAGAAGTCGCACGCCTCCGAGTGTGGCGTGCGGTTCCTCGACCTTTCGCCGGAGCAGCGGGCGCTTATCGAGCACATCGCCAGATTCGGCGTGATGCCGCGACAGGGTGAAAAGGTCACCGGGAATCCCGGAACCGGCGCGGGCGCAACCCGGCCGACCCCACCACCACCACCGCCCCCCTGCAACACCGTGAGCATCGAGATCGAGGACCTGTACAAGATCCTCGGCATTGGCCCGGACGCGAACGACGAGCAGATCCGCGCCGCGTACCGCGCGCTGGCCCGCAAGCTGCACCCCGACTCGTGCAAGGACACGGACGCGACCGAGAAGTTCACGCTGCTCGGCAAGGCGTACACCGTGCTGCGCGATCCGGACCTTCGCGCGAAGTACGACCAGATGCGCAGCCGCACCGCGGCGTGAGCATGGTGCCGCGCAGCACCGCGGTGCGCTAATCCCACGCAACACACCACACCCGTGACACCGGCCGGCCCGGGTCGTTCGGCTGCGCCTTCGCCGGGGCCCGTCTTTGCGGACGTTCGCCCCCGCCCGCTTCTGGCACGCCGGTTGTATCTCTTCCCCGTGTGGCCGCCTCGGACGCGGTCACAAAGACATGCATCAGACACGGAGGAGAGATCCAATGAAGGCTCAGGAGTTCCAGGCTCGCATCGACGCGTTGACGGCTCAGGTTGCAACCTTGCCCCCCGCCGCTCGCCCCGCCCTCGAAGCGCTCATCCGCGAGACGATCGAGCGCCACACCCGCATCAACTCCGCGTGCGCCGCGATGCACTCCGATATGGAGGACATCCGCCTGGCCCACACGTACATGCGCTTCGACCTCGAAGCCACCCGCCGCGAGAACGCCGCGCTGCGTGCGAACCGCGCCACCCCGACCCATCAGGAAAACGACGACCACCCGTGGTGCGAAGGCGCTGACTAAGCCGCCCCCCACGCCGCACGAATCCCCCAGAAACGCGAACGGCCCCGGTTGTCTCGACCGGGGCCGTCGCTGTTTTTCCATCCGTGATCGTGCTTACTTCTTCACGATCTTGCCGATCTCTTCGCTGAGCGCCGTCGCCTGCGAGCCGACTTCGCCGCTGAGCTTCTTGAACTCATCGCCCGAGGCCTTCTGGAGGTTCGCGAACGCCGCCTTCAGGTCGGTGTACTTCTTCTCGCAGCCGCTGAACAGGTCCTGCGCGGGCTTGCGCACCAACTCCGGCAGCGCGTCGATCTGCTTCTTCACGCCGTCGAGCTGACCCTGGATCGCGTCAACCTTCGTCTTCACCTCGGCCAGGATGCCGTCCTTCGCCTTCGCCGCGGCATCGTCGACCGCCGCCTTGCCAGCGTCGGCCGCCTTCGCGGCGGCGTCCTTGGTGCCCTCAACGACCTTCGCACCGGCGTCCTTCGCGCCCTCAACCGCCGTGCCCGCGGCATCGGTCAGGCTCTTGGTCGCGCTGTTTCCGGTCTCCTTTGCGGCATCAGCGGCCTTCGCGGATTCGGACTCTTTCTTCTCGCAGCCGACCGCAACCAATGCACCGGCGAGAGCCACAGCCATCAACACGTTCTTCATTTTCCGTCAACTCCAAAGGGACTCCGCGCCCGAACATCGGGCGGGTTTGTCCGCACCACTGTATTCCGATCAAACACCGCACGGTTTCGTTGGAGGGGAGGGGATCAGACCTCGCAGGCCCACGGCGAGGTCTGGGAGATCACGTCGATCCCCTTCGACGCGAGGTACTCCTGCACCTTTCCGATGTGGGCCGCGTCGCGCGTCTCGACGATGCAGGTGACCGCTACACGCGAGAAATCAGCCCCGCCGAAGGCCCGGTCGTGGTTGATCTGGAGCACGTTGGCCCCCGACGCGGCGATGGTCGCGGTCAGCTCCGCGAGCCCGCCGGGACGGTCGGAAATGATCGCCGCGAACTGCGTCACACGCCCGTCCGCCACGAGGCCGTAGTCGATGACACGCCCGAGCACGGCGGGGTCGATGTTCCCGCCGCAGAGCGCGAGCGCGACGCGCTTGCCCTTCAGGTGCGGGAGCTTTCCGGCGAGCAACGCCGCCAGCGGCGCGGCCCCCGCGCCCTCCACCACGCCCTTTTCCAGTTCGGCCAGACGCAGCACCGCGAGCGCGAGTTCTTCTTCGCCCACCAACACCGTCCGGTCGACGACCCGCCGCGCGATCTCGAACGCGCGGTCCCCGATCCGCGGCACCGCAAGACCGTCAGCCAGCGTGGGCCGCATCGCCACCGCGACGGGTTTGCCCGCCTTCAGCGCCTCGCTGAAGCTCGGAGCGTGACGGGGTTCCACCGCGATCACTTCGACAGAGGGTCGGAGATGCTTGATCGCGAGCCCCGCGCCGGCGATCAGCCCGGCACCGCCCACGGGGATGATCACGGCGTCGAGATCGGGGACCTGCTCCAGCAGTTCGAGCCCCATCGTGCCCTGTCCCGCGATCACCTCGGCGCCGTCGAAGCCGTGCACGTACGTCAGCCCTTCGGATTCGACGAGCGTGTCCGCCGCGAGCTTCGCCTCCGCGATGTTGTCGCCCGCGAGCATGACGCGTGCACCCAAAGCGCGACAGCGCGACTGCTTGATGAGCGGCGCGAACCTGGGCATGACGACCGTCACGGGGATCTTGAGTTCCCGGGCGTGGAACGCCAGCGCCAGCGCGTGGTTCCCGGCGGATGCCGCGATCACCCCGCGTTGACGGCGCGTGGCGTCGAGCAACTCGAGCGCGTTGCGGGCCCCGCGTTCCTTGAAGCTCCCGGTGCGGTGCATGAACTCGAGCTTGCAGAAGCACGAGCAACCGAACATCTCCGAGAGCGCGAGCGACTCGGTGCACGGGGTTCTCGCGACCCCTTGGGCGATCCGCTGTCTCGCGGCGAGCACATCTTCAAGCGTGACTGTCATGGCGAACGACTCCTTCACGGTCCTGATCATTCTTGCCCCATCCGCACTCCGAGCATCCCTTCGCGAGTTCATCCCGCAGGTCGTACCCACAGGCGGGGCAGCGGCCGCGGTATCG
>JBIKMF010000043.1:0-16442 GCA_044359425.1 Phycisphaerales bacterium | reverse complement strand
CGGCCCCCGTGTTGCGTTGTGGAACGATGGCACTCTCGGATCACACGGGCTTGCGGCCGACCGTGATGTAGCCGATGAAGCCGCCGGCGGTGGTGTAGGTCCCGCTCCGAATGGCTTGGAGCTCGCGAGCCGCGGCCGCTAGCCCAATCGCCCAGTGCCGCTCGAACTCCTCCTCACTTCCACCGCCGGCGAGGAAGTAGGATCGAGCTTCTGGCCGGCTCCAGCACCAGAAGTCGCGGCTGGCCCAGTCTTCGAGCTGCTCGATGTACGCCTGCTGGTCGCGCGTCGAGTACGGCGGGATCATCGGGCATGCCCGCTCGTTGAGCGACACTGCGATGTCGCGGAGCCCGAGCTCGGCAAACATGCCCGGGACCAGGTCGCCAACGGAGTTGTCACCCAGACCGAGCGCCACCTTGCCCCGCTCGCACGTGAGCTGGAACCGCACGAGCGCGAGGCGAGTCTCGATCGGATCATCGCAGGTAGCGGTGCTCGCGACCATTGCGCCAGCAAGGTTGTTGGGCTCAACGACGAGCAACGCGCCCCCGGGCCGGAGCACGCGGACCATCTCCCGCAGCGCGGCACGCGGGTCCCGGAGGTGGATCAGCACGGTCTGGCACGTGACGAGATCGAAGGACGAATCCGGGAACGGCAATCGCTCTGCCGTGCCGACGACAAACGCCGCGCGACCGTCGAGTCCCGCGGCGATCGCCCTTTTGCCAGCCTCCGCGACCCACTGGGGTTCGCGGTCGACGCCCGAGAGCATCGCTTCGTCGGGCAGGTGCCGCATGAGCACGCGTCCCCAGTGGCCAACGCCGCAGCCGACGTCGAGCACCCGGCGACTGCCGCGAAGCCCCCAGCGTTCGAGGAGGAATGCGACAAAGTCGGCCCGCCACCAGTAGTCGCGGCTCTCCCCGAAGTACTCAGCGGAGTGGGGTTGGGGTGCTGATTCTGCCATGGTGCTGCCTCCTGGTTGATCGGCACACGGTAGTGCGCAGGAGGGCGACACGGGTTGTGGCGGATGGTTGGGCCCAAAATGAACAACGCCCGCCGAGGGCCGGCGGGCGTTGAGGGGGACTTTGCGAGGTGGGCCTTAGGAGGCCGCGCCTTCCTTCTCCTTGCGGAGCTTGGCGGCGAAGGCGGTGCGCTTGTCGGCCTTCTTGCGACGGACGCTGAGGCGACCGCCGATCTCGGGGCCTTCGTTCTCGGAGTTACCGACGAACTGGAGGACGCAGAGGGGGGAGGCGTCGCCGATGCGGAACTTGGCGAGCTTGACGATGCGGGTGTAACCACCCTTGCGGTCGCCGAAGCGGGGGGCGACGCGGCTGAAGATGTGCTTGACGACCTTGGGGGCCTTGCGGATTTCGCCGTAGCGGTTGCGCTCGACCTCGGAGCTGTCGGGGAGGTCGAAGAAGCCGGTGGTGCGGTCGCGCTGCTCCTGGACGTGGGCCTTTTCGGGCTCGCTGGCGTCGCGAGCGACGAAGAGCCAGTCGAAGCCACGACGGTCACCGCCGAGCATCTGGATCACACGCCGGCGGGCGGCGAGGTCGCCGCGCTTCGCGAGGGTGACGATCTTCTCGATGAACGGCTGGAGGCACTTGGCCTTGGGGATCGTGGTGACGATCTGACCGTGCTCAAAGAGGCCGCACGCCATGTTGCGAAGCATGGCTTCGCGGTGCGTGGAAGTACGGCCCAGACGATATCCTGCCCTGCGGTGACGCATACCTAGCTCCGAACCAAGCCCATCCCGCGAAATACGGGGTGGGGAGTATAGCCAACAGAATCAACCGTTCCCAGGTCCGCTATGCCTCAAGAGGGCATGACTGGCGGAGGAACGGAGACGCCCTCGGGCAGCGTCATACCAAGGTCCAAACCCATGTCCTGCAGCTTCCGCTTGACCTCGCGGAGGCTGGTGCGACCGAACGACCGCAGCTTGAGAAGGTCGGCATCTGTCTGGGAGACGAGCTGGGCGACCGTTTCGATGCGGGCGGATTCGAGGCAGTTGCTGGCCCGAACGGAGAGCTCGAGCTCGCCGATGGGCATGTTGAGCTTGCGGATGAGTTCTTCGTCGACGCTGGCGGCAGCGGCGGCCTCGTCACTGACGCGTTCGGCGCCGATGTCGAAGTACTGGACGAAGGGGTTGAGATGCTTGCGGAGGATCTTGGCGGCCTCGACGAGAGCCATCTCGGGGGTGACGGTGCCGTTGGTCCAGATTTCGAGGGTGAGCTTGTCGTAGTTGGTCTTCTGACCGACGCGGGTTTCCTCGATCTTGTAGCGGACGCGCTGGACGGGGGAGAAGATGGAGTCGACGTAGATGAGGCCGAGTTCCTGCTCTTCGTTGGGCTGGATGTGCTCGGCGCCGGGGACGTAGCCGCGACCCTTGGTGACCTTGAGCTCCATGTCGAACTCGACGGGCTCGGTGAGGGTGGCGATGACCAGGTCCTTGTTGAGGATGGTCACGGCGGTGTCGGCCTGGATCATGTCCGCGGTGACTTCACCGGGGCCACGGGCGGCGAGGCGCATGGTCTTGGGCTCATCGCCTTCGAGCTTGACGATGAGGTTCTTGACGTTGAGGACGATGTCGGTGACATCTTCCATGACGCCGGGGATGCTGGAGAACTCGTGCTGAACGCCCTTGATCTTGATGCTGGAGACGGCGGCGCCTTCGAGGCTGCTGAGCAGGACTCGGCGGAGGCTGTTACCGACGGTGGTACCGAAACCGTGCTCGAACGGCTCGACGGTGAACCGGCCGTAGATGTCACTGCCGCGGAACTTGGAATCCGCGAGGACACGCGTGGGGAGCTCGAGACCGCGCCAGCGAACTCTCATGGTCATGGTGCACAATCCTGCCCGGCGAACGATCGTGAAGATCGAAGGACAGCGGGTCACGGCCTGATGAGTCCCCGCCGGGAGGGACGGTCGGCCTTCAGTTCCACTGTCCGAACACTGCGAACTCGCCCTTTGGGGGCGGGGGTACCACGGGAAGGCGGCGAGGCTTAGACGCGACGACGCTTACGGGGACGGCAGCCGTTGTGGGGGACTGGGGTGTGGTCCTCGATGGCGGTGACGCGGAGACCGGCGCCGGTGATGCCGTTCACGGCGCTTTCGCGGCCGGAGCCGGCGCCCTTGATGCGGATCTCGAGCTCGGTCATGCCCATCTTGCGGGCCTTACCGCCGGCGGTTTCGGCGGCGCGGGTGGCGGCGAAGGGGGTGCTCTTACGGGCGCCCTTGAAGCCGATGGTGCCGGCGGAGTCCCACGCGAGGGTTTCGCCGTTCATATCGGTGATGGTGACGATCGTGTTGTTCTGTGTGGCGCGGATGTGCGCGATACCACGAACGACGTTCTTGCGGACTTTGCCCTTCTTCGCCATCTTGACCTCCGCGGATCAACCGACACGGTGTGTCGTACCCGCAAGTGAAAGCCGCGCCCGGGAAACGGGAGCGGGTGAGAAACTGGATTACTTGGCCTTGACGCCCTTCTTGCCGGCGACGGTCTTCTTCTTGCCCTTACGGGTGCGGGCGTTGGACTGGGTGCGCTGGCCGCGAACGGGGAGACCCTTGCGGTGGCGGTCGCCGCGGTAGGAACGGATTTCCTTGAGCCGCTGGATGTTCTGCTGGACCTGGCGGCGGAGGGCACCTTCGACGAGGTAGTTCCCGTCGATGATGGCGTTGATCTGGGCGAGCTTGGCCTCGTCCACATCGTTGGAGCGCTGGTCGGGATCGACGCCGGCTTCCGCGAGGATGTCCTTCGCGAACTTGGGGCCGATTCCGTGGATGTACTGGAGCGCGAAGAGAATCTTCTTCTTGTCCGGAACGTCGATACCTGCAATACGGGGCACGCCGATTCTCCCTGTCATGAGCGACCGCGGTGCACGGGCACCGGAGGTCGGATGTCTATCAGCCCTGGACCTGCTTGTGCTTCGGATCGGCCTTGCAGATCACGCGCACTTTACCCTTGCGGCGCACGATCTGGCACGCGTTGCACATACGACGAACACTTGCTTTGACCTTCACAAGGCACCTTCCACTTTCTGCCGGTCACATCGATACGAGCGTAGTCCCTCGCGCGTCTGCGCAGAGGGGGAGGGGATGATAGGCCTGACAACCGCCCGAGTCATCCACGAAAAGTCATTGTCCGCGAGGGCCGGCCCATGGGGAAGCGGGCGGGGGTAGGAGAATCAGTGGCGGAAGGTGATTCTGGCCTTGGAGAGGTCGTAGGGGGAGATTTCCACGGTGACGCGGTCGCCGGGGAGGATGCGGATGTAGTTCATGCGCATCTTTCCGGAGACGTAGGCGAGCACCTCGGACTTCTGCTCGTTGGGAAGGCGAACCTTGAACATGGCGTTGGGGAGAGCTTCCGTCACCACCGCCTCGAACGTGAACTTATCGTCCTGCTTTCCCATGAGTCTCCCGGTAGGTCTCCCGCCGCGACACGGGGATTTCCCGGCGCGATACTGCCTTTAAGCATAGCCACGAGGAACGGAGCGCGGCGGGTTCGTCCTTACTAAATCCGAACTGGAATGATCAATATCGGGGGCCTTTGAGCTTGGGGCCCTTGCCGTCGTCACCGCCGAGGAATCCTGAGTAGTTGCGCATGAGGAGGTTGGCCTCGACGCGTTGGAGGAAGTCCATCGTGACGCTGACGACGATGAGCAGACCGGTACCGCCGAGGAACTGGGTGACGGTGTAGTCGATGTGCATTGCGGAGTTGATGACGGCGGGGAGGACGGCGAGGATGGCGAGGAAGCCGGCACCGACGAAGGTGATGCGGGACATCACGGTTTCGAGGTACTCCGCGGTACGGGGGCCGGGGCGGAGGCCGGGGATGAAGGAGCCGTGTTCCTTGAGCTGCTTGCTCATGTCCTCGGGGTTGAACTGGACGGTGATCCAGAAGTAGGAGAAGAAGTAGACGACGAGGATGTAGGCGATGACGTAGAGGTATGCGCCCTGGTGGAAGTTGTTGTTGAGGAAGCGAACGGTCGCCTCGATCCAGCCGCCGGCCCAGGCGTCGTTGGCCTGGATCATGGTGTCGAGCTGGGTGAAGATGACGGAGGGGAAGATCATGAGGCTGGAGGCGAAGATGATGGGCATCACGCCGCCGTGGTTGATGCGGAGGGGGAGGTAGGACTTCTGGCCGCCGATGACCTTGCGACCCTTGGTGTGCTTGGCTTGCTGTATGGGGATCCGGCGTTGGGCGACGGTCATGAGGACGGCGCCGGAGACGACGAGGACGAAGCCGGCGAGGAGGAGGATGACGGCGGGCCAACCGAGCTTCTGGGGGCTGGTGGGGTCGAAGTTGCGGACGACGTTCATGATGGCGCCGGGCATGCCGGTGAGGATGCCTGCCATGATGATCATGGAGACGCCGTTGCCGATACCGTGGCGGTCGATCTGTTCACCGAGCCACATGAGGAACATGGTGCCGGCGGTGATACAGGTCGCGGCCATGACCCACCACATGGGGTTGGCGGCCCACTGGGGGTAGACGAGTCCTTGCTGGGACATGAAGACGAGCCAGCCGATGCCCTGCACGAGGCAGAGGACGACGGTGGCGTAGCGGGTCCACTCCATGATCTTCTGGCGGCCGGTGGGGCCTTCTTCCTGGAGGGCCTTGAGCTGCGGGACAACGGTGCCCAGGAGCTGGAAGATGATGCCCGCGGTGATGTAGGGCATGATGCCCAGGCCGAAGATGGTGGATCGGGAGAGGGCACCACCGGAGAACATGGCGACAAAGTCGAAGACCTTGCCGACGGCGCTGGAGCTGGACTGGCTCTGCATGAACTCTGCGAGCATGTCCTGGTTCACACCCGGGATGGGGATCCAGTGGCCGATGCGGAAGACGGCGAGCATGCCCAAGGTGAAGAGCACCTTGTTGCGGAGTTCGGGGACCTTGAAGACGTTCATCAACGTCGCGATCATTCGGACCTTCCTCAGAATCGGCGGCGTGCCGATCGTTCACAAGAAATCGGGCCGCTTCCGAACTCCGGGGAGTTCGTCGCGGCCCGCGTGTTCATCCTTGGATTCACTGGTTCCGCAGCGGCATGTCAGGGCGAAACAGTAGGCGTGTTCGCCGCCGCGGGATCAGGCCTTGGGCGATTCATCCTTGGCAGCGGCCTTGGGGGCGGAGCCACCGAGGGGCTTGGCCTTGGAGCCGCGCTTGAGCTTCTTGGTCAGGTTCTTGGGGGTGGGGTCACCGGAGTTACGATCGATACCACGGACGCGGTCGCGGCGGGTACCGGTTTCGTTGACGGAGCCACCGGCGGCGAGGACCGCGGCGCGAGCGGAGGCGGTGACTCGGGAGGCGGTGACGGCGAGCTTGACGGAGAGGTTGGAGGCCTTTCCGAGGTGGCCGAGGATCTTGAGGTCACGGCTGTCGTCACGGACGAGGCCGGCCTTGATGAGGGTCTCGGTGCTGACGTCGCCGCCCTTGGCGAACATGGGGTGGGCGACGATATCGACGAGGTTGACGGCCCAGAACTCGGTCTTGAACTGGGCGTTGGTGAAGCCGAACTTCGCCAGGCGGCGGAAGTAGGGCATCTGACCGCCTTCGAAGGCCTTCTTGGCGGAGGTACCGGAGCGGCTGCCCGCACCCTTGTTACCGCGACCTGACTGCTTACCGTGGCCTGAGCCTTCGCCGCGACCGACGCGTTTGCGCTTCTTGTTGGCGCCGGCGAGGGCGGTGATGTCGTTGATCATCATAGCTGGAATCTCCTATCTATCGCTCGAACTCAGGCGCCGGCCTTGGGGGCTTCGCCACCTGCACCGCCGGCGGGGCTGCTGGCCCCATCGCGACCGCCCTGGGAACCGCCGTCACGACCACGACCACCGCCGCCACGGCGGGGGCCGCCACGACCCTTGCGTTCATCGCCGAGGGTGTTGACGGGGCCCTTCTTCTTTTCGCCCTTGGGGGCGGCGGGCATGAAGCGCTTGCCACGTTCGATCTTGACCTGGATATCGGTGGGGCCGAGCTCGAGGCCGCGGAGTGCGGCGACGGCTTCGGGTTGCTTGAGGAGGGCGAGGCCTTCGAAGACGGCCTTGACGACGTTGCGCTTGTTGGTGGAGCCGAAGCACTTGGTGATGCAGTCGGTGACGCCCGCGATCTCGAGGATGGAGCGGACGGTACCACCGGCGACGACGCCGGTACCGGGGGAGGCGGGGATGAGGCGGACCTTGCTGGCGGAGAACTTCCCCTCGACCTGGTGGGGGATAGTGGTGCCGGCCATTGGGATCTTGACCATGGCCTTCTTGGCGTACTTCTGGGCCTTTTCAACGGCCTGGGGGACTTCGTTGCTCTTGCCGTAGCCGAAGCCGACCTTGCCGCGACGGTCGCCCACGATGACGAGGGCACCGAAGGAGAAACGACGGCCGCCCTTCACGGTGGAGGAGGTGCGGTCGACACCGACGGTGTGGGATTCGAGAGAACTGGACTCGTCGAGGATCTCGGTCATGGTCGTTCCCGGGAACTGAGCGGGTGGTGTGTCCCGCGGTGCGAGGATGCGCTGGGTGGATTCTTAGAACTGGAGGCCGGCTTTACGGGCGGCTTCGGCGAGGGCCTTGACACGACCGTGGAACTTGAAGCCGCCGCGGTCGAAGACGACCTTGGAGACACCGGCGGCCATGGCCTTGGAGGCGAGCTTCTCGCCGACGGTGGCGGCGGCGGAGGAGTTGCCGGTCTTGTCGAGGGTAACGTCCTTGTCGTTGGTGGAGCAAGAGACGATGGTCTTGCCTTCGAGATCGTTGATGATCTGGGCGTAGATGTGGTTGAGGGACTTGTAGATCGCGAGGCGTGGGCGGGCGGCGACTCCGACGATGGAGCGGCGGATGCGGACACGGCGGCGGGACCTGCGGACTTCTTTGGCGGCGTTCTTGTTCATGGCTTCGGGCTCTTCTGCGGGGTGTGTTCTGGGACGCGGGGCTGGTCGGCCGGGCGACCGCGTCATCAGGCGCCGAACTGCTTGCCCTGCTTGCGGCGGATGGTTTCGGTGGTGTACTTGATACCCTTGCCGTTGTAGGGCTCGGGCTTGCGGAGCTGACGCATGGAGGCCGCGAACTGGCCGACCATCTGCTTGTCGGGTCCGGAGATGCGGACGAACTGCTTGTCGACGGTGACGGTGAGGCCAACGGGGATGTCGAGCATCAGGGGGTTGGCGAGACCGACGACGAGCTTGAGCTGCTTGCCGGCGAGGGAGGGGGCCCAGCCTACGCCGACGACTTCCATGGACTTCTCGTAGCCCTTGGCGACGCCGTCGATCATGTTGCGAATCAGGGCGCGGGTGGTACCCCAGTAGGCGTTGGCTTCCTTGTTGTCGCGGGAGAAGCCGGGGGCGAGGGCGACGTTGATCTTCTTTTCGCTTTCGGCCCAGGTCACGGAGACCTCGGGGCGGAAGGTGAAGGAGAGCTTGCCCTTGGGACCTTCGATGCTGACGGTGCGATCCTTGATCGCGACCTTGACACCGGCGGGGACTTCGATTGTCTTCTTGCCGATTCGGGACATGAACTGGGACTCCTGAACGCGTGGGGCACACCCGCGGGTGCGGGGCTTCCGCGGTGGACTGGATTACTCGATGATGCAGAGGAGTTCGCCGCCGACGCGGGCCTCGCGGGCCTTGCGGTCGGAGAGCACACCCTGGCTGGTGGAGACGATGGCGATACCGAGGCCCTGGAGGGGCTTGGGCAGGTCTTCGACGCCGGTATAGACGCGGCAGCCGGGCTTGCTCTCGCGGGTGAGGCGGTGGAGCAGGGGCTCGCCACCCATCCCGTACTTGAGCTTGACTCGAAGGAGGCCGGAGCGACCGTCCTCGACCAGGTCAAAGCCGTCGATATAGCCTTCGTCCTTAAGGACGGTCGCGATGCCACGGCAGACCTTGTTGTTGACACAGGTCACCGTCTTGGCCTTGTTCCGGAGCGCGTTACGGATCCGGGTGAGCATGTCCGCGATTGGATCACCGATCGCCATCTGAATACCTCTGCTTGAGAGCGTGAGTTCGAACCTATGTCCGTGACTGCGGGTTACCAGGACGCCTTGCGCATGCCGGGGATCTTGCCCTCGAGGGCGAGCTTCCGGAGCATGATGCGGGAGATGCGGAACTTGCGGTACACACCGCGAGCACGGCCGGTGAGCTGGCACCGCCGGACGATCCGGGAAGAGAACTTGGGTTTACGTGCAGACTTGGCGAACTGGGCTTTGGTTGCCATTACTTGGTCTCCGGCTTCTTGAAGGGCATGCCGAGCTGTTCGAGGACGAAGCGGCTCTTGTCTTTGTCGCTGTTGGAGAAGATGAAGTTGATGTTCATACCGTGCGTGAACTGCGCATCGGCCATGTTGATTTCGGGGAAGACACCCTGTTCGGTGACGCCCATGGCGTAGTTGCCCTGGCCGTCGAAGGCGTTGGTGGGCAGGCCGCGGAAGTCCTTGATACGGGGGGTAGCGAGGTTGATGAGGCGGTCGAGGAAGTGCCACATACGGTCACGGCGGATGGTGACCATAGCGGAGGTCTCCATGCCTTCGCGGACCTTGAAGTTCGAGACGGACTTCTTGGCACGGATGACGACGGGCTTCTGACCGGAGACCTTGACGAGGGTGTCGAGGACCTGGGCCTTGACGTGCGGGGGGAGCTTGGTGCCTTCGAGGTGACGTCCCATGTTGACGTTGAGGACGATCTTGCGGAGGCGGGGCTGAGCCATCGGGTTGGAGATGCCGAACTGTTCGGCGATCTTGGCGCGGATGGTGTCCTTGTAGAGGGTTTCGAGGCGGGAGGGGACGCGTGGGCCGGCGTCGACCTCGGGCGCGTCGGCGTGGGCGTGGGCCTGGGGCTTCTTGCTGCCCGCGGGCTTCTTGGCGCCGTCTTTGCCGCCCTGGGGACCCTTGCTCTTGTTATCTACCTTGGCCATGGTCAGGACTCACTCTTACGGGACATCGGCGGGTCCCCAACGGGGGACGGGCCGTTTGGATTACTTGGACGCGGCGGCACGGGGGCCGCGGACCTTTCCGAGGACCTTGGCGTCGACGCCGCGCTTGCGGGCGACGCGGACTTTGGAGCCATCAGCCTCGGTCTTGAAGCCGACGCGGACGGGCTTGCCGTCGACGATGGGGCTGACCTTGGAGATGTGGAGGGGGAGTTCCTTGGAGATGACTCCGCCCTGGGGGTTGATACGGCTGGGCTTGAGGTGCTTGGTGTGGACGTTGATCCCGCGGATCACGACGGAGTCGTCCTTGGTGATGACACGGAGGACTTCGCCGGTCTGACCCTTGAAGTCACCGCTTCTGACCATCACTGTGTCGCCCTTGCGAACGTGGCGTGGCATGTTGCGTTCATCCTTCTGCGTGCGGCGCGAGACCACAAGGTCGAGCGCGGGTGGTGGTACGGGATCAGACGACTTCGGTGGCGAGGGAGACGATCTTCATGTAGTTGCGGTCGCGGAGTTCGCGGGCGACGGGGCCGAAGATACGGGTGCCCTTGGGGTTTCCATCGTCCTGGATGAGGACGACGGCGTTGCTGTCGAACTTGACGTAGGAGCCGTCGGCGCGGCGGGTAGGCTTGGTGGTACGGACGACGACGGCCTTGCTCTTATCGCCGGGCTTGACGTCGGCACCGGGGAGTGCGCGTTTGATGGAGACGAAGACGCGGTCACCGACGCCGGCGATGCGGCGGGTGAACTTGCCGGTCGCGGTGGTACCGCCGTACACACGGATGACGTAGGCGATCTTCGCGCCGGAGTTATCCGCAACTTCGCACCTGGTTTCCTGCTGAAGCATGACGATCCTGCCTTCCGGTCGGACGGTCCCTTTGGGGGAGCGTTCGCGACGGTTTAGTGAGAGGTCTCCGCGACTGCCTTGGCGCTGGCCAGGGCGGCGGCGATGTCCGCGCGACGCTCGACGATACGAACGAGCTTCCACGTCTTGGTCTTGCTGACCGGGCGGCACTGGGCCACCTCGACGCGGTCCCCGTTGCTGGACTCGTTCTTCTCGTCGTGCACATGGAGAACGGTCCGCTGACGGAGGTACTTGCCGTACTTGGGGTGCTTGGCGAAGTAGCCGAGCACCACGGTGCGGGTCTGGTGACGGGAGTCGCTTTCGACGACGCCGATCTGGGTACCTTTGATCTGATTGGTCTCGGTCTGAGCCATCGTTCGTGCCTCGCTGGGCCCGCGGGAATCGCGGGCCACGCCGTGTTACTTCTTGGTGCCCCGCGCGATCTGACGAGCCCGGCGCTCGGTGAGGAGACGCGCGATGTCCTTGCGGGTTTTCTCGAACTGGGAGTGGTCGTCGACCTTCTCGGTGACGGTCTGGCTGCGAAGGTCGAAGAGCTTGTTGCGCATGGAACCGAGTTCCTGCTTGAGTTCTTCGGGCTTCATCTTCCGCACTTCTTCGCCGGTCATGGGACTGTTCCTCGTGTCGGTGGACGGTGGACTGATCTGGTGTTAGACGCGGACCCGGCGGCCGACGAAGCGGGTCTTCACGGGGAGCTTCATGGCGACGCGGACGAAGGCGAGCTTGGCGGTAGCCTCGGGGACGCCGGCGATTTCCATGAGCATGGTGCCGGGCTTGATGCGGCACGCCCAGTAGTCGACGTCGGCCTTACCGGTACCCATTCGGGTTTCGAGGGGCTTCTTGCTGATGGGCTTGTCCGGGAAGACCCGGATGATCAGCTTGCCCTCGCGCTTGAGGTAGTGCTGGGCGGCGATACGACCGGCCTCGAGCACGTTGCCGGGGAGCCAGCTGGACTCGAGGGACTGCAGGCCGAAGTCGCCGTAAGCAACGTAGTTGCCCTTGGTCGCCTTACGGTCGCGGACCCGCCGCATTTCCTTGCGGTACTTCACTCGCTTTGGCATCAGCGCCATACGTCACACTCCGATCGGCCGGCGGGTTGGTCCCGGGGCCGCTGCGTTCTGGTTCCTGAATCGATTACCGGCGACCACGAGCACGGGCGCGACCGCCCGCCGCGTTGGATTCTTCCTCGGTCCGTTCCGTCGTGTACATGCCCTTGTAGAGCCAAACCTTGCAGCCGATGGCGCCGTAGGTGGTGAAGGCCTCGGCGACGCCGTACTCGACGTTGGCCTGGAGGGTGGAGAGGGGGAGCGACCCGGCCTTGACGGCGAGGGTGCGGCTCATTTCCGCGCCGCCGAGGCGGCCGGCGATCTGGATCTTGGCGCCCTTGGCACCGGCGTCCATGGCGGACTTGACCTTCATCTGGACGACGCGGCGGAAGCTGGCCCGCTTGACGAGCTGCTCGCAAACCGCTTCGGCGATGAGCTTGGAGTCGAGGTCGGCGTTCTTGATCTCGATGATCGAGATGGCGACCTTACGACCGGTCATGTACTGGAGCTCTTCGGTCATGCGCTCGACTTCGGCGCCCTTGGGTCCGATGACCAGGCCGGGGCGGGCGGTCTTGATGATGACCTTGAGTTCTTCGCGGGTGCGCTCGATGTGGATATCAGAGACCGCGGCGTTTGGGGGCCGGCGGTTGAGGCGCTTGTCCAGCCACTTCCGGATGCGCTCGTCCTCGACGAGCAGTTCGCCGTAGAGCGCCTTGGGGGCGTACCAGCGGCTGCGGTGTGCCTCGGTGATGCCGAGACGAAGGCCGAATGGGTGAGTCTTCTGTCCCATGTTCTTACTTCTCCTCGACGCCGATGGTGATGTGGCTGAAGCACTTGATGATGGCGTGAGCGCGGCCGCGGTCCTTCTGGTTGAACCGCTTCATGCGGGAACCTTCGTCCACGGTGCTCTCGACGACGACGAGGCGGTTGATATCCGCGTCGTGACGGATGGCCTCATCGCGAGCGGCGGTGAGACACTTCTGAAGGTTGACGGCGGCGCGCTTGTTGCTGAAGCGGAGGAGGTTGAGGGCTTCCTCGACCTTCTTGCCGCGGATGAGATCGGCGACAAGGCGAGCCTTCCTGGGGGACCCGCGGTGGGAGTTCACCTTGGAGGTGAACCGGGCGAGGTCCTTGGGAGCGACGCGGAGCAGGCCCGCGAGGCGCTCGATGGTTTTCTTGTCGCAGCGGGGGTGGTCACTCCCGCGCATCCAGTTGGAAAGAGCCGAAGCCGCGCGGTCGGCCGAGAAGCCGGGGGCGGCCATCGCCTGCGCGAGCTGCTCGACCGAGAGATTTGCCCTCGCCGCCAGCTCCTCAAGTTTGTTGCCTCTGAGTCTCACGTGTGCTGCCCTTGCGATGCCGCGGCGTTCGTGCCGCGTTGATTTCGGAACCGAACCAGACTAGACCCGCAGTGCCTTAACCCGCCTCGATGCCTTCCTTCTTATTGGTGTGACCCTTGAAGGTGCGGGAGGAGGAGAACTCACCGAGCTTGTGGCCGACCATATCTTCGGTGACGAAGACGTCGATGAAGATACGGCCGTTGTGGACCTTGAAGGTGTGGCCAACGAACTCGGGGACGATCGTGCAACGCCTGGCCCACGTCTTGATGGGCTCCTTCCGACGCGACGTGTTGAGTCTGTCCACCTTGATGAACAACTTCTCGTCGACGAACGGACCTTTTTTGAGGCTGCGACCCATAGATCACTTTCCTGATGGCTCTCGGCGAGCCCGTGTGTTCAACCTGCCCCGGATTACTTCTTCTGGCCGTAGCGCTTGCTGACGCGGCGGCGGATGATGAGCGACGTGGAGTGTTTCTTGCGGTTACGGGTGTTACCACCCTTGGCGAGGACGCCGGTGGGGCCGCAGGGGGGGCGGTTGCCCTTGCTGCGACCGGAGCCGCCGCCCAGCGGGTGGGCGTGGTGGCTCTTCGCCATGCCGCGGGTGATGGGGCGGTGGCCCATCAGGCGCCAGATACCGGCCTTGCCGAGGCGGCGGAGGCGGTGGTCCGGGTTCCCGACCTGGCCGATGGTGGCCATGGAGTCGAGGGGGACCTTGCGGAGTTCGCCGGAAGGAAGGGTGAGGGTGGCGTACTCGTCTTCTTTGTTGGTGAGCTTGGCGTAGGAGCCAGCGGAGCGGCACATCTGACCACCGCGACCGGGGATGAGTTCGACGCAGTGGACGTCGAGACCGGTGGGGATGAAGCGGACGGCCATGGCGTTGCCGATGTTCGGCTCGACGGCCTTCTCGCGGTGGGAGTGGATGGTGGCGCCGTCCTTGAGGTTGGCGGGGGCGAGGATGTAGCGCTTCTCGCCGTCCTTGTAGGCGATGAGGGCGATGTGGGCGGACCGGTTGGGATCGTACTCGATACCAACGACGGTGCCTTCGATGCCGCAGCGGTCCTTGCGCTTGAAGTCGATCTTGCGGTACATCTGCTTGACGCCGCCGCCGATGCCGCGGGAGGTCACTTTACCGCTGTGGTTCCGGCCGCCCGACTTGGGCTTGGGAGCGAGGAGGCTTTTCTCGGGGCGGGTCTTGGTGACCTCGGCGTGCATGTTCACCGAGGCGTTCCGGCGTCCCGCGCTGGTTGGCTTATAGATCCGGATGGGCATGGGTCACTTCCTTGACCGGAGGGTGAGCTCCGGGGGGTTCACATCAGAAGAGGTCGATCTGGTCCTCGGGGTGGAGGCGGACGGTGGCCCGCTTTTCGAGGGGTTCGCGGACGAGGCCGACCTTGAGGCGGCGCCACTTACCCTTGCGGAGCTGGGTGTTGACACCCGTGACCCGCACCTTGTAGAGCTGCTGCACGGCGTCCTTGATCTCGGCCTTGGAGGCGCGGGGGTCAACGACGAAGGTGTAGCGCTTCTGCTCGTTCATCCCGAAGGTCGACTTCTCGGAGAGAAGGGGCTTCTTGATGATGTAGGTTGCGTCAACGTTGGCGCTCATTTCGCGGCCTCCTCAGTCTTGCGGCCCAGGGGGGCGACCTTGGCGACCTTCGTGGTCTGCGAGCTGGGGCCGCTGAGCCAGGCTTCCAGGTCCTTTCGACCGATGACGAGGAAGCGGTGGTTGAGCAGGTCGAAGCAGTTCATCTGCTCGGCCGGGACGAGGGTTGCACCCTCGACGTTGCGGCCGGCGAGGCGAGCGTTGTGGCTCATCTCGTCGCAGTGAGGCAGCGCGACCAGCGCGGTGCGATCGACCTTGATAGCGGCCAGGAAGTCCTTGAACGCCTTCGTCCGGGGCTCGCTGAACGCGATGTTGTCGATGATGCGCACTTCCGCGTCCATCAGCTTCGCCAGGAGGGCGTTGCGGTTGGCCTTGCGGCGCATCTTCTTGGGCATGGTCTGGTGGAAGTCGTCGCGGGTCCGCTTCTTGGAGTGGCCGTGACCACCGCCCTTGAACAGGTTGGCCTTGCGGTCGCCGTGGCGGGCGTTACCGGTGCCCTTCTGCTTGTAGAGCTTCTTGGTCGAACCCTCGACCTGATGGCGGTTCTTGGACCGCGCCGAACCCTGACGGGTGTTGGCGTGGTACATCACGTACGCCTGCTTGATCAGCGCCGGATTCAGAATCCCGCCAAGGGACTTCTCATCGATCTGCATTTGAGCGACGGTCTTGCCGCTCATGTCATAGACGGGGACATCCATCTGTCTGAACCTCGTCTTTCCGCCTCGTGTTCCCGTCGAGCGGGTGCTCGTCGGGCCCTCGCCTATCCGTCTCACCGCCTTTTCCCGCGGGCCTTTGGCCTCGGGTCACGCGACTGGCAGTGTCGCGTGTGGGGTGGATCGGAATCGACTCGGCAGTCCTTCCGTTCCGACGGGGTTCAGCCCGTCGAAGCGATCTCTTGTCTTCGTTCGGTGGTTTCTCTTTGCCGCGAGACCTTCCGAACCCGTCGACCGGCAACTCACCGACCGACGACACTGAACCGTTCAAACCATCAACCACAAAGCCCCGGTTCGCTCATCGCGTCCCGAGGCTTTGATTACTTCTTCGCTGCCAACTTCTTGGCTTTGCTCTTGTAGAGGCGGATCGCGGGACGGACTTCAACGAGTCCGCCGTTGGCGCCGGGAACGCTGCCCTTGACCAGGACGAGGTTCTTATCCGCATCGATGCGGACGAGATCGAGGCTGCGGCAGGTCACGCGCTCGGCACCCATGTGGCCGGGCATGCGCTTGCCCTTCTTCAGGCCGCCGCCGAAACCACGGTTCGAGCAGAGCGAGCTGATCGAACCAGGGGAGCGGTGCTTACGTTCGGTACCGTGCGACGCGAAGAGGCCCTTGAAGTGGTGCCGCTTCATAACGCCCGCGAAACCCTTACCCTTGCTCACACCCACCACGTCGACGAACATCACGCCGCCGAGGGCGTCGGCCTTGAGGACCTGGCCGAGGGAGTAGGACGCGAGGTCCTTCTCCTCAACCCGGAACTCGCGGTGGTGCCGCTTGGGGGAGGTGCCAGCCTTGAAGTCGTGCGCGATCAGGGAGAATGTCGAGTTGCGGGGCTTGATCTCCCCGAAACCGATCTGAACGGCGGAGTAGCCGTCCTTGTCCTTCGACCGCAGCTGCGTCACCACACACGGGCCAAGTTCAATGACGGTCACCGGGAGGCTCACGCCCGCCTCGGTGTACACCCTCGTCATCCCGA
>JBIKMF010000336.1:0-4665 GCA_044359425.1 Phycisphaerales bacterium | reverse complement strand
CGCCTCACTCGAGCCGGGCAAGGGCGGCCTCGACGGCATCCCCGCCAAGTACACGACCAAGCCCTGCGCCCAAGAGCTCTACAACCTCGCGAACGATCCAGCAGAAACGACCGACGTCGCGGCTCAGCACCCGGAGACCGTCGCCAAACTCCTGCAACTCGCCGAACGCGCACGCGCTGATCTTGGCGACAAGCTCACCAAACGGCCCGGTACGGGTGTTCGCCCCGCGGGCCAAGCTCTATGGCCACAGGCTCCAAACTGACGTCCCTCTTTCCGGACCTCTGTGTCCGGGATATCCTTCCGCCATGCCCCCCACCCACTCCACCGCCGACATCGCGACCCTCTTTCCGAACCTCATGGATATCAAGGACGCCGCGCTCCGCGACAAGGTTGCCGCGGTGTGGAACGAGGCGCTCACCACCGGCTGCGGCGGCAAGGGTTGGACGTTCGACGAGATCCGCGCGATCCCGTTCACGCTGCTCGCGGGGAAGATCGACCTGCGTTTTGTCGAGCACCTGAACAGTTGCTGCAAGCAGTGCATCGCGATTACGAAGGTGCTCAACGAGGTCTTCGGCGCCCGTGTCCCCATCAACCTTGACACGCTCATCGCCGGATCGCTGCTCGCGGACGTCGGCAAGATGCTCGAGTTCGACAAGGACGCTTCCGGCAAGGTCATCAAGGGCTTCTACGGCGACATGCTCCGCCACCCCTTCAGCGGCGTCGCCATCTGCTACAAGCACGGCATCCCGCCCGAAGTGATGCACATCATCGCCACCCACAGCCACGAGGGCGACAAGGTCGAGCGAACCATCGAAAGCTGGATCTTCCACCACGCCGATTTCATCGATTTTGATATCGCCAAGGTCCTCGGCAAGAAGGCGCAATAATCCGCGGTGAACCCCACACCACGCCGACCCAGCGTCGACATTCTCCGCGGCATCACCATGGCCTTTATGGTCATCGTGAACACCCCCGGCAGTTGGTCCCACATCTACGCGCCGCTGCGCCACGCCCTTTGGGACGGTTGCACCCCCACCGACCTCGTCTTCCCGTTCTTCCTCTTCGTCGTTGGCGTCTCGCTCTGGCTCTCGATCGGCCGCTTCACGCCAACCTGCGCAGGCCCCGCCCTCGCGCCAACACCCAGCGGGTTCTGGACGAAGATCGCGCGTCGCGCACTCGTCATCTTCGCGCTGGGCCTCTTCCTCAACGCCTTCCCGCGGTTCGACCTCGAACACCTGCGCATCCCCGGCGTGCTGCAACGCATTAGCTTGTGCTTCACGCTCGCCGCGCTCGCGGTCGTTGTTCTGAAGCCCTGGCCCCGGACCATCGTCGCAACGCTCGCGCTCGGCGCGTACGCCTGGGCCATCTGGTTCTCCGGCCGCGGATCTGCCCCTGACGCGAACATCGGCCGCACCATCGACATCGCGATCTTCTCCTCCGATCACCTCTACCGCAACTCCCCCACCGACCCCGAAGGTCTCCTCGGCACGATTCCCGCCACCGTCACGGTACTTCTCGGCTTCGGCATCGCGCGTCGACTCTTTTCGGCCGACGAAGAACTCACGCACGCGCACGCGTGGCGCACCACCGCACTCGGCGCCGCGCTCACGCTCGCGGGCCTCATGCTCACCCCACTCATCCCGCTCAACAAACCCCTCTGGAGCCCGTCCTACGTCCTCTTCACCGCGGGCCTCGCCACCGCCGCGCTCAGCTCTATCTCCCTCCTCGTCGACCTCGGCAACGCCCGCCGCTGGTTCGCGTGGCTCGAGGTCTTCGGCAGAAACGCGATGACGCTCTTCGTCGGCTCGGGAATCCTCGGCCGCATCCTGGGCTTCATCACGATCGGCGAAGGCGACGCCAAACGCTCTCTTTCCGCCGTCATCTACGAGAACGCCTTCGCTTCATGGCTCGGCCCCCTCAACGGCTCACTCGCTTACGCCCTCTCGATGCTCGCCTTCTGGTGGATCGTCCTGTTTTACATGAACCGTCGCGGCTGGCTTTGGCGGGCTTAGCCCTCCGCCACCAACGGATGTCCCACCCTACACTCCACCGTGCAGCCCATTGAATCAGGCATCGTCTTGCAAAGGATGGCCGACGCAGTGGAACACGCACGCGCTCGCCTCGTCCGTGCCACATCCGTTCTTCGCGGAGCATCCATACCCCACGCAGTGGTCGGCGGAAACGCCGTCGCTGCCTGGGTCGCCACGATCGACGCCACGGCTGTCCGCAACACCCAAGAGGTCGACATCCTCATCCGCCGCGCCGACTTCGGCCAGGCGAGGTCCGCGCTCGAAGCAGCTGGTTTCGTCTACCGCCACGCCGCTGGTATCGATATGTTCCTCGAAAGCCCGACGGCCAGCCCGCGCAGTGGAATCCACCTTGTCTTCGCGAACGAGATGGTTCGTCCGGACGACTTCGCTCCAAACCCTCAAGTCGACGAATCCACCGACCTCGGAGGCTTCACCGTCTTGAACCTCGATGCGCTCATCCGCGCCAAACTCACGTCGTTCCGACTCAAGGACAGGGTCCACCTGTTGGACCTCATCGCGATCGGCCTCATCGATTCAGCGTGGACAACGCGGCTCTCGCCACCACTCGCCGAGCGTCTGCAGTCTCTCCTCGACAACCCGGACGCTTAGTCCGCTCCCTCCACCGTCCGCAGCGCCCGCTTCACGATGTACGCCGTCTGCGGCCCATCGCTGCGCTTCAGCGCGTCCCGCGTAAACCGCCTCACCCACGCCGCGCCCTCCTTGGTCTTGCTCGCGTCGTTCAGCCAGTTCCCCGCTGAGTTCTGAACATACCGCGACTCGTCCGCCATCACACACTCCAGCAGCCGCTCCCCCTTCCACGGCTCTGCCTTCAGCTCCGCGATGTGCTCGCACCACACGCCCCGCGGCCTCGTCGCCTCGATCGCGCACCGCCGCACGTTCGCATCCCCATCCCGCGCCCACACCACCAACGCCTTCACCGCACCCTCCACATCCCCCACCACCCCGGGCCGCAGCACCATCCACGCGATCTCCCGCACCCCCATGCTCACATCCGCGGCAAACGGCCGCACCGCTTCCATCCGCCCATCCATCTCCATCGGCGCATCCAGCCCCACCATGAACGTCGCCCACTGGCGCGGTATGTCCGCAACGTGCGACCCGAGAAACCCGATCAGTTTCCGCCGCGCCCTCGCCGCCCCAACCCCCGCGTGCAGGTGCGCCGCGATTCCCCGATGCCGCGCCATCACGCCGACGCCCTCCGCCGCCAACCGATCGGCCAGCGCCCCCGTCGACTCCGCGAGATCCGCCGCCGGGCACTCGCCGAGCACCGCTCGCGCGAGCACGCCCAAGTCCACGGCGAGCCATTCGCTCAGCGTCAGCGTGGGTTCTTCGCCGCGATTCAGCCGCGCGAGCACAGCCTTCGGAACGGCAGCCCTGCTCGAGTAGCCACGCCTTGGTTTTGCGTTCTTCATCCCACCAGCATACTGCGCCGCGACCCCATCACGCCCCGCGCACCCACTTGCGCCGGATGATCTCATCGAGCCCGAATCGCCCAGACCCAAGCACCATCGCGAACCACGCGTTCACCATGAAGCACAGCGAGGGCAGCTTCTGCCACAACTCCGCGTCCCCCTTCTGCACAAACGCGGCCACGCCCATCGTGAACACGAGCAACGCCGCGACAACCCGCGTGCACAGCCCCAGCGCCAGCATGAAACTCCCCACCACCTCCGTCAGCACCGCCGCCCACGCAAATACGAACGGCATCGGGAACCCCAGCTTGCCCACGTCATCGATGAACCACTGCGGCACCGGGAACTTGCTCAGCCCAAAGTACAACGGCATGATCACCCCGAACGCGAACCGCGGCAGAGCGATCATCACCTCCGCCCCAACGCACTCGAGCTTCGCGCCACCGAACACCAGCCGCAGTAATGAGCCCATGAGAACCTCCCGGTTTGAACGAGTCGGTTCGCCGCGCATCGCGCCGTAGATTCACCCCTCACTCGTACCGCCGCCCCCCGTGCTCAACCCAACCGCCGGGATCCCGCCGCTTCTGCTTCGGCGCATGCGTGAAGTGCACCGTCCCGCCCTTCTCCGTCCACTCGTACTCCCCACGAAACCGAATCGCCTCCCCCTCCTTCACCGGCACCCGACCCGCCGCCTCGTGGTTGTGCGCAATCAGCACCTCGTGCCCGCCCGCCAAAGCAACAATCCACCGCTGGTGCAGCCCCCCCGCGGCATCGTCGTCATCCTTCAACACCTTCCGCACCACTCCCTCCGCCTCAACCCACGCGTCCGACGTCCTCGCCGCGAAAAGGCCGGCGATACCCCCATCGTCCGCAACCGCCCCGCCATCCCGCGCCGCCTCGCCACGCCCCGGCGCCTCGACAACGGGTACGGCACGCTCAGGCGGAGCGATGAACAACTGATACGCAACCGCCGCCACCACGACCAGCCCCACCACCCACGCCGGCCGCTTCGCCCCTCGCTTCACTTCTTCGTCGCCTTCTTCTTCGCCGTCTTTTTCGCGGCTTTCTTCGCCCCCGTCGACTTCGCCGCCGCCTTCTTCACGATCTTCTTCCCCGTCGACGGCTTCGCCCTCGACCCCAACGACCCCTCGTACACCGCGATCCACTTCTTCGCGTCAATCCGCTTCATTTCCGCGGCAACC
>JBIKMF010000042.1:0-16534 GCA_044359425.1 Phycisphaerales bacterium | reverse complement strand
CCCCTTCACGTCCTCGATCTGGGCCGGGAAGATCGCCTGCCCGCTGAGCCTGTACCCAACGCTCGCAACCGTGATCCCCTGCGCCCGCAGCCCGAGTACGTGACTGGGGACCGTGTTGTGCGTCCCCGCCGACCAACCGCCGCCGTGGATCCACAGGACCACAGGGCGAGGGCCGGCACCGCTCGTCGCCGCGTAGATGTCCATCGTCAGCGTGGTCACACCGCCGTTCACGGGCTCGGTCCCATACGCGACTTCGTTGAACGTCGGCTGCGCGACCGCAACGCCAGCCCCGCACACGACGAGCAGACCGATCACTCCCGCACCAATACGACGGTTGAACATGGGCAACTCCTTGAGTGAAGCACGAGCCCACGCCAAACGCACGGTTCCCGGCGCGATTGCGGCGCTCCCGCGAAATCGTGGCCCACGCCGCAGGTCAGCAGCCCCGGTCCCACCCCGCAAAGAACCCGATCACGTCGTCGCCATCGATGCCTCCGTCCGCGTTCACATCCCCGTCGGGCTCGCCGGCGTCCCACGCAGCAAAGAAGGCGATGACGTCGTCGCCGTCCACCTCGCCGCTTGCGTCGATATCCGCCGGACACCGCGAAGCGATGGCGTTAGCCCCCGGAACCAAGGCGACGTTCTCCGACTCGGGGAAGACGGCCGTCACCGCGTAGTACGGGTACGGTGTGACGGTGGCTCCGCCACCTTCGACCTCCCCGAGTTCAACGGCACCCCTCAGATCAAAGACATCCCGGATCGGCTCATCGGCCCCGTAGACCCGCGCACCGATCGCCCCGGGAGGCATGCTCCACACCAGCGTCGTCCGCAAACCCGCCGGCTCCGCTACGACCGCGCCCACCTGGTGAGACTCCACCTCCGCACGCATCAGCGAGAAGATCCCGAGCGCAGCCTCGACCGACGCCTGCGTCCCCGCGGGCACATCGGTGATCAGCACGGCCGTCAACCCGCGCCGCCGGTCCATCCAGATGAAGCTCCCCCACGCGCCCGCTCCGACAATCTCCTCCACGTGCCCCGAGTCCGGGTTCTGCGCGAGGATCCAATCACCGAACCCATAGTCTGGCTGCTCTCCATACGGGTATCCCGGGTGATTCGGCGGGAAGGGCGAGCCCATCACCGGCAAGCCGAACGTCGAGTTCGTGAACAGCCGCTCGATCGATGCATCGGAGAGTACCCGCACCCCGTTGTACACGCCACCGTTGATCACCATCTGCGCGAAGCGGATCGTCTCGTCCGCGCTCGACCTCGCGCCGCCGGCGATCGCCGGATTCGGATCGAACTCCAGATAGTCCGCCCCCGGCATGTCGCACGGCAGGAAGATGCGCTCCCGCGCCAGCGTGCTCCACGAACGCACCCCACGAAGTTCGCAGACCCGCCCCACCGCCTGCATCCCGGGCCCGTCGTACTCGAGCGCACTGCCAGGCGGAAAGACCTGCACGCCGGTCGCGCCGATCAACAGCGCCGACTGCGCCAGCGTGTACCGCCGGTCGATCTCGTACGCGATCGGCGTCCGCATCCCGTGACGCATCCCAAAGCAGTCCAGAATCGTCGCGCCACCCACCCCGTTGTTCTCGTAGCTCGGGAAGATCGACCCCAGCCTCTCATTCAGCGACAACCGCCCCTCATCAACAAGACTCAGCACGACCGCGGCAGACAGGGTCTTGGTAAACGATGCGAGATGCACCTCGGTCGCATGCTCGATGTCCCCCGCCTGAAACCTGTACACCTCCCGCCCATCCTGACGGATCTGCACCGCGACGTGCCCCCGCAGATTGGCGAGTTGCGATACGAGCAACGCATCGATCTCCGACGTGTCGTAGACCTGCCCGGCCGCGCCGCCAGCGAGCGCCCCGATCCCCACCCAGCACGCTGCCATCATCGTTTTCATAGTACATTTCCCCGGTTTCGCACGCACCCCGCCCAACGCTGTGCCCGCGACCGTGTCGTCGGTTACTCGAACTTACTTCGGTCACCCGGGGGCACACAACCCTCTCCAGTGCACAAACCCCCTACGGCAGGCATCTTGGGTGGCCAGACAGGGTCTCCCCCCGATAACGCTTCAACTCGGACTTGCTTTCGGTACACTGGTTCTTCGACGGTACCGACGCGCGACAGTTTCGCGCCCGCCACCGCATCGGAGTCCGCCCACGAACATGTCGATCCGTGCACTCATCGTTCTTTCGGGGACCGCTTCCGTCGCGCTCGCGCAGGACGTCACCCGTCCCGGCGACCCGATCACTCCCTCGTCGAACAACTCGCCCGCGGGTGAGCCCGTCACCGCTGTCATCGACAACGTCGGCTCCTCCAAGTACCTGAACTTCGACCGCTTCAACACCGGCTTCACCGTGACCCCCAGCGGCACCGGAATCGTCCGCTCCATCGCGCTCGTGACGGCCAACGACGCCCCCGAACGCGACCCCCGCGACCTTCATCCTCGAAGGGTCCGATGACAACGTGACCTTCACGGTCATCGCCACCGGCAGCATCCTCCCCTCCACCACCCGCTTCAGCCTCTTCTCCGCCTCCTTCGCCAACACCACGTCGTACCTCAACTACCGCGTCACCTTCCCCACCATCCGCGCCGCCTCCGCCAACAGCATGCAGGTCGCCGAGGTGCAGCTCCTCACCGCGCCCGACATCTCCTCTCCCGCCGACGTCATGACCATCACCTTCCCCGACGGCGGCAGCAGCCCCGCCGGCGAAACCGTGATCAACCTCGTCGACAACCGCCTCGATCGCAAGCTCGACATCATCAACGCCGGGGCCGGCCCCGCGATCGTCGACATCACTCCCGCCGTCGGTGCCACCCTCATCTCCGGCATCACGTTCTACGGCGCCGCCGACGACGCCGCCTTCCCCGGACGCACCCCCCAGTCCTTCACCCTCTACGGCTCCAACAACGGCGTCGACTTCGCCCAGATCACATCCTCCACGTTGGTCGAGAACACCCTCAACTTCACCGACCAGTCATTCTCCTTCGACAACGCCCAGTCCTTCACCCGCTACCGCATCGAGTTCGCCACCCCCTTCGGCGGCGGCGACATGCAACTCGGCGAAATCGAACTCCACGGCGTCGCCGGCGCACCCATTAACGACGCCTGCGCCAACCCCATCCCCGTCGGCCCCGGCACCAACGCCGGCTCCAACGTCAACGCCACCTCCGACGCGTCCTCAGGCTGCGATATCGACGAGGCCCTCGACGTCTGGTACTCCTACTCCCCGCAGTTCTCCGGCGAGATCGCCATCTCCACCTGCGGCAGCCAGCTCGATACCACCGTCGCCATCTTCTCCGCCTGCGGTCAGCCCGTCGTCACCTGCAACGACGACTCCTGTCGCACCGGCTCCATCGTCGAGTTCTTCGCCTCCGCCGGCCAGACCTACCTCATCCGCGTCGCCGGCGTCCGCGGCGCAACGGGTTCCTTCTCCCTCTACGTCGACAACTTCCCCATCCCCCACGACAACGCCCCCCTCGCCCTCCCGTACAACTTCAACGGAATGGTCCACCCCTCCGAGTCCGGCGTCGCCGACGCCCTCGACGGGTACCGCTCCATCTCCGACCGCGGCCTCCGCGTCACCGGTGAAGCCGGCGGCATCGACGTCGGCCTCCGTGGCCCCAGCGGCATCCCCTACCAGATCGCCTCCCTCCCCAACACCCTCGACATCGTCCACATCGGCAACCGCGACACCGTCGACAACTTCAACCACATCTTCGATGAGTTCGAGGACGGCGACGACACCGGCGTCCGCCCCACCTGGCTCCCCGACTCCGCTCAGGAAGGCCCCCACACCTCCGACCTCCGCACAGGTCGCTTCCTCCGCATGGGCGACAGCACCGAAATCGGCGTCATCTACCAGGTCAGCAACGGCGGCGGTGACTTCGACATGACCCTCGGTTTCTACGACGGTTCCTCCGCCGTCGTCCGCCTCTCCGCCCCCGACTGGTTCGGCGATCAGAACCCCGCCGCGCCCGCACTCGGCGTCGCCGCCCAGCGCCAGCTCGGCACCTTCACCGGGTCTGACTCCGTCGATCTCGCCAACGACGGCGTCGACCTCAACGTCGTCGAAGCCATCGTCTCCACCGCCAGCCTCCGCGACGGCGGCATCGGCGAGTTCTCCGGCAAGCGCCTCGCCTCCATCTCCTTCGGCAACCGCTCCAACTTCACCGCCGGGTACGCCGTCATCGCCTCCACCCTCCGTGACCCCGGCTGCCCCGCCGATTACGACGGCTCCGGCGGCGTCGACAGCGACGACACCATCGCCTTCTTCGCCGACTGGGACGCCGGCCTCATCGGCGCCGACTACACCGGTGAAGGCGGCGTCGACGCCGACGACGTCATCGAGTTCTTCGCCCGCTGGGACTCCGGCTGCTAAGCCCCCCTTCCCCCCCACCCAACTCATCCAACGCTCCGCGCCGCCGCGGGGCGTTTTTCATGCGCCCTCCACATCGCCCGCTCCACCCGCATCTCGTCCATCGCGCCCCGAGGCACATCCACCGTCCCCCACGCCGCGCTCCGCGTCTTCATCCGCGCCGCGTACTCCCGCGCCCGCACCGCTCGCAGGCAGTACCACCGCCCACCGGCCTCGAACACCTCGTCAAACGCCCCATCCGCCGGCTGCTCCACGCTCTCGTACATGAACACCAGCACCCCCGCAAACCCCGCACCAAACAGCCCCTCCCACGCCAGCAGACTCTCGATGTCCTCGCGCGTCGCCCAACACTGAAGCCCCCAGCTCCCCAGCCGACGCCCCTTCACATCAACCAGGTAGTTCCCCATCCCCCCGTACACCACAAAGTCGAAGCTCTTGAGATCCCCCAGACGCTCCCCCTCCGGCAAGAGCGTCCGCCGCGCCTCGTCCACGCCCACGTACGGCACCCGGTGCGACCGCAGCATCGACGCGAACGCGCTCTCGTAGTGATACCGCTCCTGCGACATGCCCCACCCCCCGCGGCCTCATGCCGCGTCACTCCGCCTCACTTCTGCTCAACCAGCTCGTCCATGAGCCGCTTCCCCGCCTCCCGATACTTCTCGATCGACTCGTCCAGCTCGCGACGCAGCTCCTTCAGATGCTCCGCGTGGTCCGGTGCCTGCACCTGCGAACCGCTCGCCGCCGCCAACGCCTCCGACGCCGACCGCACCAGCCCCGCCGCCTCCGCGAACGCCCCCGCCGCGCCGTACAGATCCTCCGTCTCCCGCTCCTTCAGCGTCGGCTTGTAGAACACACGCCACGGCGCGGCACGCACCTCCGACATCGTGAGCTTCATCTCCTGCGACGCGAGGCTCATGTTCGCCAGCGTCTGCTTGAGATCAAACCGCCCATCCTGCAGGATCTGGTCCACGTTCTTCACGCCGATGCTGAACACCTCCAACGCCTTGTCGATCTCCCCCAGCGTCGTGTTGATCTTGTCGACCGTCACCTGGTCAAACTTCGCCGTCGCCGACTTCACCGACTCGATCGTCGCCCGCACGTCGGCCCGGTTCTCGTCGATGACCTTCGTCACCTTGTCCGCGAACTCCGAGCCCTTCGCGATGAACGCCTTCGCGTCGTCCGCGACTCCCGGAAGCTTCTTGCTGAACTCCTCCGCGTCCTTCGTCGCCGCCCGCACACTCGCGAGCGTCGCGTCGACCTCCGCGCGCCACTGCTCGATCCGCTCCGCGATCTTCGCGATCACCTTCTCCGCGTTCGCGATCCCGGTTGTCACCCCCGGGCCCCCATCCTTCACGATCCGCTCGAGGTCGAGCATCGACCGCTTCGCCGAATCGATGATCTCCCCCACCGCCTTGCTCTGCTCCGGCCCGAACCCCGCCGACGCCAGCATCGCCGGCGGCGCGATCGCCCCCGCCACCACATCCCCCGACTCAATCCGCGGCTGCCCCCGGAACTTCTCAACCTTCGAGTCCCCCACCGACGCGATGTTGATGCTGCTCAGCGTCCCCAGCAGGGGCCGATCCAGGTACACCCCCGCGTTCTCATACAGGAACACCGACTGGTCCACCTCCACCCCAACCAGCACCCCGTTCGGAACGCCGCCGTCCCCCTTCTCGAACGAGACGTCCTTCACCTGCCCGATCTGCTGCCCCCCCAGCATCACCGGACTCCCGGGCTTCAACCCCGCCGCGCCCTGCGCAAGCGAGAACTTCACCGTGAACGGCAGACCGCTCCCCGTGGGCTTCGCGCCCAGCAGAAAGCTCACCCACACGGCCGCGGCGACCCCCGTCACCACAAACCCACCCGCCAAGAGGTTGTCACGCAGTGATCGTGCTTGCACGCCACTAGCCTACCGACTGACTCCCGAACTTTCCACCGGCTGGCCCCCATTCCCGGGCAGGTCCGCTCAGCACCCCGCATCCCAGGCGCCGAAGAAGCCGATCACATCGTCCCCGTCCACCGACCCATCGCCCGTGAAGTCCGCCGCCAGGCCCCCGGCGTCCCACGCCCCGAAGAACCCGATCACGTCGTCCCCGTCCACCACGCCGTCACCGTTGAAGTCCGACGGGCACTCGCCAACGGGCGGCTGACAGACTGGCCCCGGGAGCCCTGTCGGCAGCGAGAAGTTGTACACGCCCGATCCCTGCGTCGACGCCAGGTTCAGCCGCAGGCTGATCGGCGCCCCGCAGACGTGGCTCGGCGAAACCGAGAGCACGAAGGGAAAGAGGTTGTTCACCTGCGTTCCAGTCGGCATGCTCGGATACGCCGACGCTCCGCTCACCACCGTCACCGTCGGCGTCAGCGAGGTCAGCGTGCCGCTCACCCCCGTCGCCGTCGTCGTCCCGCTGTTCACCATCCGCACCGTCAGCGAGATCGCCTCCTCGCCCGGGTCGATCACCCCGTTCGCGTTGCCGTTCAGCGCGGTATCGCTCGTGGTGTTCGTCCCCGTCCCCGCGAAGTTCACATTCACCCCCGGCGTGATTGTAAAGTTCGCGTTTGAAATGTCGAAGAAGATGTTCCCCACCGCCTCGACCTTGATCCTCGCCTGAGTCGTGCTCACGCTCGGCAGCGTCACCACTTCCGAGCCGTCGTTGAGCGTGCTCTCCACCAGCACCGTCGAGAAGGAGTTCCCCCCGTTCGTCGAAAGCAGAATCCGCACGTTCGCGCAGCTCACCGGCGTCAGGTTCGTCGACGCCACGTTCCACGTCACCGTCGTCGTACCGCTGAACGACCCCGCCGCGTTCGGCGCCGTCACCGTAAACGGCCCCGCCGTCCCGTTCACCGTGATCACCACGTTGTCGACCGCCGTGCCACCGTTCCCCGACGCGTTGTCCCGCGCCACCACCCGATACTGCATCGTCCT
Organism: Phycisphaerales bacterium; assembly: GCA_044359425.1. Taxonomy (GTDB): domain Bacteria; phylum Planctomycetota; class Phycisphaerae; order Phycisphaerales; family UBA1924; genus JBEIUO01. The sequence continues at coordinate 9,222 of JBIKMF010000042.1, read as the reverse complement.
CGCCACCTGCGGCAGAATCTCACCAAACGCCGTTGTGTTCGCCAGCAGGTTCGAAAGCCGCGGCAATGTCCGCGACGGGCTCGACGTCGGCAGCCACGTCCGCTGGATCGGGTTCGTCCCGTTGTCCGTCCCCACCGCCACGGAAGCCGTCCCCGTGTTCCGCTGCTCCCACGAGTACGTGATCGCGTTGCCGTCCGAATCCGACCCCGTCGCCGTCAGCACAAACGGCGTCTGCTTCGGGATCGTGTAGTCCGGCCCCGCGTTCACCGTGGGCGTGTTGTTCGTCGTCACCGTTTCCGTGTCGCAAGTCCGCCCGTTGATGTGGGCCGCCATCAGATCAAGGCTGCCCGAGTGGAACATCGCGTCGGAGTTCGACTGCAGGTTCGTCGACCCGCAGATCCCCGCGTACGCCATGATCGTCGCGCCCGACCCCGGCTCAAACGCGTACGTCTGCGCGTCGCCCGCGCCACCCCCGCAGTTGTTGAAGCAGTGACGCCCACCGCACTGGTGCCCCAGTTCGTGCGCCACGTAGTCGATCACGAACGGATCGTTCACCGGATTCGGCAGTCCGCTCAGCCCCCGCCCCTTCTGCGTCGAGCTGCAGAGCGCGCCGATCTGCCCGACAACACCGCCGTTGCCCGTCTGGAATACGTGCCCCACGTCGTAGTTCGCCGACCCGATCACCGTGTTCAGGTTGTTCTGGTTCGTCGTCAGGTCCGCGGTCGACCCGTTGTTCGCGTAGTTGTCCGTCCCCACGTAGATCACGCTCTGGTTGTTCGCCACCAGCACAAACCGCGTCGCCAGGTCGCGCTCGTAGATCTGATTCACGCGGTTCACCGCCGTCACCACCGCAGCCTGACCCAGTGCCGCCGTGTTCCCGTGGAACGCCGTGTACTCCACCGTCGTCGCAACCGCCAACCGGAACTGCCGCCGCGTCACGATCGCGCGATCCGTGTACCCGCCCCCGCCCTCCTCCTCCGCCACCGGCGTCCCCTCGTCCGTCATGCACCGCCACGCCATCGGCGCCCGCAAGTCCCGCTTCCAATACGACGTCACCACCCCGGTCTCCGCGAACGAGTACGGATCCACGTAGTACGACCCGTCCTCCGTAAACACCTGCGCGTGGAACCCGTGCGGCGTGTAGTCCAGCCGAACCGTCGCCGCCGGATCATCCAGCCCCTGCCCCGCGTACGTCCGAATCTCCGGGAACGCCGCCGCCAACCCCGCCTCCATCACCGGGCTCTCCACCACCGCAAACGCCTCCCACGTCCCGTCCGGCCGCGGCAGGCTCAATACCACCGGATGCGCCGCCCCCGGGGTGTCTTCCAGCGGAGCATCCGCCAACACCCGCTTGAGCTGCTCCCAACGCACCCCCACCGCCTGGAACTTCTCGGGCCTCACGTTTGCCCGCGCGGCCACAACCTCCGCCGGAACCGCCTCGAGCAGCTCAAAGCCGCCCTCGGGCGAAACCCGCTGGCCGAACGCCAGACCCGCAAAAACAGCCAAAACCGCCGAAGCGGACGCGAACCAGGAACCAGCCATGCACGGCCTCCGTTGAGAGACCCTCCAGCCTACCCCACGGCCCCCGAAACTGCAACGAAATCCCATCCACCACCCCCTTCGCCGCCCGCAACCCCAGCCCCAGATGCTCGTACGCTGGCCGCCGCGCCACAGGTGGAGGAGTCGGGCGCGGCGGTGAACCTCCCCGACTGTAATCCGCACCGTCCACAGGCCGTACGCTGCCGTATCGAGTTGGCGGGCGTCGTGAATCCGGCGCGGGCACCGGATCGAAGAAAGTTCGACACTCCTTATCGCACCGTCCCACTCGGAGATCCTGATGCACTTCGGCATCCCATTCGTTCTGGCATCGTCGCTCTGCGCCTGCGTTTCGATGGCGCAGCAGTTCGTTCCAATCCCCGGAACTTCGACCGTCCCAGGAGAAAATGAGAACGTCTGCATCGTGAGCGGGGTCTCCGGCTATTCCGGGGTGCGGGTGAGCTCCGATGGGCAAGTCGTCGGCACGGTCGGGTTCGAGCCTGGGTTTGTCAGCGGCTATATCCCTCGTTACGGCGTGCGATGGACGGCCGCCTCGGGCACCCAGATCGTGACACCGCCGCTCGGCGGCCTGTACCCGGTGGTCGGCCTCTCGGCGGACGGATCGACACTGCTGGGTGAGTACTGGCGCTGGACCGTTTCGGGCGGGTATCAGAACCTTCTGCCCCTACTCAGCGACCAGTTCGGGGTGTGGCGTCGCGAACTCTTCGGCTGCTCGGACGACGGGCTGACCCTCGTCGGGATCGAGGGGATCTACCCGGACGAAGGCGACATGTTCACGCTGCGTCTTCCCTCCCCCTCGGTCACTAGGCTCCCGCGTGCATCCGAAGTGCCGCAGGGTTACTTCTACTTCAACTCGATCAGCGGCGACGGCCGTGTCGTCGGGGGTTCCACGCGAGCATTCGATCCTTCGAACATCGCCAACACCCTCTACGCCGGCGTCGTCATTCGGAACGGCGCACCGCAGCTGGTCACAAACCAGGTCGGTCAGGCCGGCGTGACCGACCTCTCCTTCGATGGCTCTGTTGCGGTTGGGTACACAGCCGACGGCGGATTCCGGTTGAGGGCTTTCCGGTGGGATGGTCAACTGCAGTTCCTCGACGAGGGGCTGCTCGGCGGTTCGGATAGCGCGTTCGCGCGGGCCGTGAACGCGGACGGTTCGGTCGCTGTCGGTGAATACCTCCGGTTCGGAACCAACGGGACCCGCGCGTGGCTGTGGCGGGAGGGCGAGGGCATCGTCGACCTGCAGGAGTATCTCGCGGACACGGTTGGCTTGTCCCTTGAACTGAACGGCTGGCTGCTCTCGGTGGCTTCCGATGTCTCCGCCGACGGGTTGACGATCGTCGGTCAGGGCCGGAATCCGACCGGGTGTGAGCAGGCGTTTCTCGTTCGACTTCCCGGTCCGGAAGGGTGCCGCGCGGACTTCAACGGCGATGGAGGCGTCGACAGCGACGACGTGATCGACTTCTTCGCGCAGTGGGACTCCGGCGCCCTCCGCGCCGACTTCAACCGGGACGGCGGGGTCGATGCAGACGACGTGATCGCGTTCTTCGGACGCTGGGACGAGGGCTGCTGAGAGCGGCCCGAGCACAGCCCACCCCACCGCGCTCGCGGCCGAGGGAGACCGTTCTGCCGCGGCCCTATGCTGCGGCATGCCGTACGACACCTATACATCCCCCCTCGCCGCCCGCAACGCCAGCCCCCAGATGCTCGCACTCTGGTCGCCGCGCCACAAGTTCAACACCTGGCGCCGCATCTGGCTCGCCGTCGCCGAAGCCCAGCATGAACTGGGTTTGCCGGTGACACAGGAACAGGTCGAAGAGCTCCGCGCGGTGGTGAACCGCCCCGGCGGCATCACCGACGAGGAGATGAAGGCCGCAGAAAAGTACGAGCGCGAACTGCGCCACGACGTGATGGCGCACGTGCACGCGCTGGGAGATTCGTGCCCGAAGGCCAAGGGGATCATCCACCTGGGGATGACGAGTCAGGATGTGGTGTGCAACGCGGACTTGATGACGATTCACTCCGCGATAGCCCTTGTTCGCACGAAGCTCCACCGCAGCGTGATTTCCCTCGGCGACTTCGCCGCACGAACGGCGAGGATCCCCACACTGGGCTTTACCCACTATCAGCCCGCGCAGCCTGTGACGATCGGGCGTCGCGCCGCGCTGTGGGCTCACGACCTCGACTTTTCCGAGAAGTTGGTAGGGCACGCCTACGGCGGAGCGTGGTTGCGCGGGCTTCGTGGAGCAACCGGCACGCAAGCCTCGTTCGAGTCGCTCATGAACCAGCCGCACCGTTCTGTCGCGCTGGAACGAGCGTTCATGGAGAAGCTGCCGTCGCCGGACTGGGAAGCACCCGGCCATCATTGGTCTACTTGGCAGATCACCGGACAGACGTACCCACGCGTGTTTGACTGCTTCGTGATCGCCGACCTCGCCTCCACCGCCGCGGTCCTCCACAAGATCGCCACCGACATCCGCCTCCTCTGCAACCGCAAGGAGATCGACGAGCCCTTCGAAGACAAGCAGATCGGCTCCTCCGCCATGCCCTACAAGCGCAACCCCATGCGCTGCGAGCGCATCTGCGGCCTCACCCGATTCGTCATAAACCTCGTCGGCAACGCCTACGACACCGCGGCCACCCAGTGGCTCGAACGCACCCTCGACGACAGCAGCAACCGCCGCCTCTCCCTCCCCGAGGCCTTCCTCGCCCTCGACGGCGCGCTCGACCTCATGCACAACGTCGCCAGCGGCCTCATCGTGCACGAGGCCATGGTCCGCAAGAACCTCATGGCCGAACTCCCCTTCATGGCCACCGAGAACATCCTGATGGAGTGCGTGAAGCTCGGCGGCGACCGCCAGCACTACCACGAACTGATCCGCCAGCACGCGCAAGCCGCGGGGCTGCGCGTGAAGCAGGAGGGCCTCGACAACGACCTCCTCGACCGCCTCCAGCGCGACCCGGCCTTCCACCCGCCAGCGCTGAAGACCGAGCTGGACTGGTCGAACCTGATGGACCCGATGAAGTACGTCGGCCGAAGCGTGGAACAGACCAAGCGCTTCATCGTGGACGTCGTCGAACCCCTCCGCGCGCAGTACGGCGAAGAGATCGCAAAGCTGGAAACGAGCGGTCCGCGGGTGTAACGGTAGCTTTGGCTTTCTAGCCAAAGCGTTCTCGCACGCCTCCGGCGTGCGGTTGGACTCACGACGCCTCGGCGCCGCTTCGCGACACACGGCGATCCAACGCCGTGGCTTTGGCTTCCTAGCCAAAGCGTTCTCGCACGCCTCCGGCGTGCGGTTGGACCCACGACGCCTCGGCGCCGCGTCCCATCACACTGCGCTCCAACGCCGCGCCGCATCTCGCGGTGTACCCCCGCCACCACCTCGAAGCCGTGTCACGCCCCAGTCCTTGATTCGGAATTCCACGGCAACCGCTCACCCATCCACCGCCAGTCGGTCAATCCCGCGACACGTGGGTTCTCCGCGATATAGCCGACCTGATGCGTCAGATCCTCCGGCCCTCGGATGAGATGGTCGTAGTACTCCACAGCCCACACCGAGCCGCTGCGCGACAGCCTCCGGTTGATCGTGTGCGCCGAAAACCCCTTCCAGCTCTGCACAATCTTCGACAGCTCAAACCCCGGTCGCGGCTTCACCACCACGTGTACGTGATTCGGCATCACCACCCACGCCCACACGTCGTATCGAACGCCATCGAAGTGCAACAACGTGTTCTGCATCAGCCCCGCGAACTCGGGATCCCGGAAGTAACACGCCCCATGCCCCGCATTGAGATACTCGTCCTGCCTCTGGTGAAACACCTTCCACGCCTCGATCGCGACCCTCATCCCCGGATCTCGAGTACGCACCCCCTCGAGTTCAGCTCGCAGCTGCGAAATCCGCAGCAACGCAGCCCGCGGCAGCGAGTCACCGAGCCGAAACGTCACCGCGTACACACCCCCGTCACGCCGCCAGTGTGGCAAGTACGCCCCCGCTCTCCGCTCAACTCCATCCCGCATGCCATACCCCTCCAGTCGCACGTCGCCGCGAGCGTACAGGTGGCCCGGCAAGTCGTCAAGACCCGCAACTCCCTCGCTCGCTGAAAGCCAACGGGGCCGGAGGCCCCGCGAACTCTTGGCCTCGAAAGGCCAAGCTACCTCTACCTCCGCCGACGCCTCCGCCGACGCCCATCGCCCCCGCCCGGGCCGCCGCCACCAGGCCCGCCACCTCCACCACCGCCTCCGCCGTCGTCCGTCTCCATGTCGTTCCAGATGTCGTCCACCGTGTCACCGCCCCGCGGCCCCTGCTGCGGTGGTTGCTGCCCCGACTGCGGTCCCTGCGGCCCCGGCTGCCCGCCCCCCCCCAGCGCCGGTCGCCCCGGCTGCGGCGGACGGTTCTGCGGCGGTCGCGGCTGCGGCTGACCACCGCCGCCTCGCCCACCCTGCCCCCCACCCTGCGCACCTCCCGAGCCCCCACTCGGTCCGCGACGGTCCCCGCCCTCGCGACGCTCGTCCCGCGGACGCTCCTCGCGCGGTCGCTCTTCCCGTGGCCTGTCCTCGCGCGGACGCTCGCCTCCCGGCTGCGCCGGCCTCGGACCCCGATTCTCCGGCGGCTTCGTCGGTGCTCCACTCGGCGCACCACCCCCACCGCTGGCCCCACCACTGGCCCCGCTACTCCCCGCCCCACCAGCAGCGCCCCCGCCCGACGGCGCCGCCGGCGGACGCTGCATCGGCGGCCGCGGCCCGCGCGGCATCTCCACCGGCGCAGCCCGCACCGGGGCCTTCTCGTTCTTCGGCGGCGTGAGATCCTCGACCGCGATCGCCACCTGCCGATCCTTCCCGTCCGGCCCCACGTCATCCAACAACACCAGCACCAGCTGCGTCAGGATCTGCGAGTCCATCACGATCCCGTCACCCTCCGGCGTCCCCACCCGGCTCTTCTTCCGCGGCAGCTTCTTCTTCAACTCCTCGTACGTCTCGTCCTCGTACCGCAGACAGCACATCAGCCGCCCGCACCGACCCGAGATCTTCAGCGGATCCAGCGTCGCCTTCTGCACCTTCGCGCTCTTCATCGACACCGGCTTGAGCACCTTCAGGAAGTTCTTGCAGCAGCAGTACTGCCCGCACCGCTCGTAATCCGCCGTCAGCCGCGCCTCGTCCCGCGCCCCAACCTGCTTCAGCTCGATCCGCCGCTTGTAGTGCGAGCTCAACGCCTGGTGGATGTCACGAACGTCGATCCGCTCCTCCGACAGGTAATAGAACGTGAGCGTCTCGTCCCCCAGAATCGGCTCCGCGTCCACGATCTTCACGTGCGACCCGATCCGCTCCGCGATCGCGCGCGCTTCCATCTTGAGCCCGTGACGCGACTGCTCCAGCCGCGACTGCCGGTCCATGTCCTCCACGGTCGCGATCCGCACCACTTTCCCGTCCTGGTAGAACGGGTAGTCGCGCCCGCCGGAGTTCTGGATGTACCCCAGCATCTCCTTCCGCGAAACGCTCTTCCCGCACCCGGAGTTCGGGCACGTACTCGTCAGCATCTCCCCCAGCTCGGTCCCGCGGTGCGTCCGCACCACGATCTTGCTCCCGCACCCCGGTGAGATCTCACCCGAGTACGGAAACTCCCCCACCATCTTCATCGACCCGAACCGCACAACCAGCGTCTTGGGCGCCTTCAGCGCCTCGTACACCTTGCGGTCCTCCTCGTCGAGCTGCTCCTTGAGGTCGGCTTCAAACTGTGGAAGCGGAAAGATCGGCATTCGTGGTTCTCGCCCTTCTTACTTCCGCCCCGTCGCCTTCGCCCGCGCGTCCTGGAACAACTGCGCCGCCTGCACACGCTGCAGAAGCTGTACGCCGTCCCGCCCGTCCAACCGGTACACCAGCAGCTGATCCTGCCGCGAATCCAGCACGCACACGATCTCCTCGTTCGACACTTCGCTCGAGAGAATCGACACGCCCCCCGCCTGCGACACCATCCCCGCCTCCGCCTCGTGCGAACGGCTCCCCTCGCCAAACCACATCCACCCCAGCAGGCACGACAGGCTCACCGCCGCTACCGCCAGTGACACGCTCGCCCCGCCGCCCGATCGTTCGCCCGTGCTCATCGTTCCTCCTCCTCAGCGACCCGGCGACTGCCGCGCGTCGCCCGCGATGTTCCGGTACCCCGCCCCGATCAGCACCTGGCGCGACTGATCCCACTTCAAGACCACCATCTCGCTGTTCGCCGAATCCAGGATCCAAATCGCGTTCGCTCCACCCTGGTTCGTCTTCGCCCCCACCAGCGTGTACTCCCCACGCAGCCGCTTGGTCTCGCCACCGCCCTCCGCCTGCGCGACGGCCCGAGGCTTCGACCACGCCGTCACACCCACGGCAAGCGCCAACAGCACATTCAACACCACCAGCGGACGCAACCTGTCTCGCCGAAGCATGGAGTCTCTCCTTCCGCGCCACCGCTCGCACACACCAAGATCGCCGAGCCGCACGCGCTCAGTCCTGGTGGGTCCGCTTGCTCGCGATCAGATTCGCCGTCAGCACGAGCCCAACGACCACCACGCCGATCAGCATCGACATCGCAATCGGCGCATCCGCATCCTGCTTGCCCGGCGTCGGCGGACGCAACTGCGTCACCGCGTTCGGGTCAGGCTGCTGCTGGGCAATCGCGTGAGAAGGCAGCAGGCCGACAGCCGCCGCGCACAGAACAAGCGTGAGGGTGAACTTCTTCATCGCACCATGGTACGTCCTCAGCCGCCCCGGGGATGCGTCGTCCTCACAAAGTCCAAACTATCGACCACCCGCCCCTGCCGACTCCCGGTCTGGCAACCCCCCCGCATCACATGCCGGACCACCCTTAAGTAGGATCAGAGCACCCCCCCTATTCAGGCCACCGCGCCGAGACTGGAAGTCCGCCGTAAGCCGGGCCAGGCTGACATGGGCCTGGCTCTCGAGAGTCACGCCTTTCAATGGAACCCACGACGCGTGGATCGGTCGGGCAATCCGCGGCATCGTCTGATAACACAAGTTCGCGTTGGGGCGTTGCCCCAATGATCTCCCGGAGTCGCATCTGGGCTCGACGCGCATAAAGCGTGCTATTCGGGGCTCGTGGGCCTCGTCACAATTCATGTCAGAAGACTCGGTCACATCAGCTATGGAAGGGTGATGGCTCATCTCGGGCCACGCCAAGGGAGAAATGCCATGCGTTCACGTCAATCGTCTTTCGTCCGTCCCGCCACACTCGCCGCGCTTGCCGGTCTTGCCCTCGCCTCCAGCGCCCACGGCCAGACCCGGGACTGGGCCAACCCGGTCACAGGAAACTGGAGCACGGTCGCGAACTGGCAGCAACTGAACGTGCCGGACACCGCGGCGGAGAACGCGTTCATCGGTATACCCGGCGGGTACACGGTGTTCGTCGACGGGAACTACACGATCGGCGGCCTCGCGATCCCCGGCACCGCCCCGGGCGTGCAGGTCGCCGTCACGGACGGCCGCACGTTGAGCGTGCTCGCGATCGACAACTCCGGAACCATCACCATCGGCCAGGCCGGAGGCTCGGGCACGTACCTTCGGGCGCAGTCGCAGGTCTCGATCGTCGGCGCGGGCTCGATCGTGCTGAACGCCAGCTCGAACCTCGAGACCGCCGCGATGTACTGGTTCAACAACACGGGCACCCAGGG
>JBIKMF010000335.1:0-4720 GCA_044359425.1 Phycisphaerales bacterium | reverse complement strand
GGGAGGAGTCGAGGACGCGGCGGAGGCGTTCCTGGTCGGCGGGGGAGGGGTTTGCGGGGAGATCGGGGAAGGTTGAGGCCCGACGGAGGACGGCCTCGATGGAGGCGGAGGAGATGAACTTGGCGCGGTCGTCGAACACCTTAGCGACGCGTTTGATTGCCGCGATGACGGAGGGGCGTTCGAGCTCGTCGGAGAGGGCGATGATGGGGACGCCGAGGGCCTTGGCGATGCGAGGAGGGGAGAGTTCGGGGTCGAAGTAGAGGGAGAGGAGGGCGTCGAGATCGATTGGTGTATGTGCGGTGCTCATACGGTCATATTACGGAACTGGTGCGGCTGAGGCAAGGGTATCTGTTTGGTTTTTGGAAGAAAATGGGGGGGAGGGGAATGGGGAGTGGGCAATGGGCAATGGGACGGAGGGAGAGCACGCGTTACGGGCCTTCGTGGGTGAAGTGGGTCCGTCCGAGGGTTGGTCGTTGGGGCGGGAGAGGAAGGTGGAGGGTTACAGATGGCTCTCGATATTGCGGTACTTGGAGGACACGGGGGTTGGAGGTGCCACGCGTCGATTTCGATCGAGGTCCACGATGAGGTCGTGCAGGCTGCCGCGGGGCGGGGATGCGTGCAACTGCTGCGGATGCGCGACTACTGGGGCGAGGTCGTTGAGTTCGACACTTGCGCACTGCGGGAGTTGGCGGAGGAGCTTGCGTCGTTGCTCCCGAGCCTGTCACAGGCCGCGAGGTTGGAGGTGGAGGAAGTGCGAGCGGTAGTGTCGGAGGCGATCGCAACGGGGCAGATGGTGCATGCGCTGCCGGACTGAGTGGGGATGGCCGTTGGTCGCTCCTAGGCGGGCGAAGGGCACTCCGATGGGAGGAGGCGGCAACGAGCGTCGCTTCGGCACGCGAGACGAAGACGGAGAACCGGGTTGATGGGGAGGAAGACGAGGCCCCTCTTCGTCTCCAAACTACACCATCTGCCCAAGTCAAGGCGCGGCAAGGAGCCTGCGTGGGGACGACGTGATAGAGTTCGATCATCTCATTCGTGGTGGTTCGGGGAATGCGGGCTGGTCATGTCGACTGGTGTTCAGTCCCGATGTGCCTGGCACTACGAATGTTGGTGTTGCGCGTGGACAAAAGAGGCCACGGGGGTTGTTCATGACCAGGGCTTGCAGTCTCCGTAATCCTTTGAGTCAGCCTCGATCCCTCTTTCACCCCCGGATAGTCTCCGTTCGGCTCCAGCTTAGGTTGGACTCGGGATGTGTGTTGTCGTGGGATTGTCTGGTCCCCTGGTCGCTCCGTGCACCCGATGTTGGGGTTCGTGAGTGTATTCGCAGTAAAGAACGATGCACACGGGAACGATTCGGTGAATCCTAGATCATGAACGGAGTTGCGATTGCAGACCAAGTTTGATCTTGGGAGGGGGGCTGGCGAACAACTGGCGCGCCCAGCTCTGCCGTCGTTGGCTTTCGCTCTCGCGTTTGCTTCGGCTTTGTTGTTTGTTCTGGCGAATAGAGCGAGGGAATCAATCGAAGTGTGGGCCCGTTCGCAAGCCGGATCACTCTGCGAAGGCGGCGGGGCGTGGTGGTTAGTGTTTCCCGAGGCAGATGGGAGTTTTGATTGGCCGCCCGGAGCTAACACGAGGGGAACCGTGGACGTTCGGATTGGGCACGGTTGGAAGACGACATGTGACTGGATTGGGCTAGGGCGTCTGACCGAACGCCAGTCTGTCGCCACATCACGTGCGGTGTACCTTCACCCTGGCGTGAGTGTGGTGTTAAGTACAACCGGTGATCTCAGCGTAAGCAGGGGTGGTACGCTCGAGCCGGTTCGGTTTGTCGGGGCACCTGAGTACCGCGAGTACTTCGATGCGGCTCGCGTTGTCGCGGGAGAGACGACTACGGTGCCGCGTAGTACTGTGTTGTACGCGGCTAGCCTTGGTATCGGTATGGCTGCGGCTTATGTTGGGACTCGCCAGCTCCAGCGATGGACCAGTTACCTCGTGCGACGTGAGCGATTGGCTCGGGAACACTGCCCCCAGTGTGACTATCCCCTCAGCGAGACGGCGACGTGCCCCGAGTGCGGTTGGCGGCGTGATGCCTGATCGATCTAGGGCAGATGGTGAGGTTTGGAGAGGAAGAGGGGTCGCGTATTACTCTCCATCAACGCGGTTATCTGTATTCGGCGCGCGTCACGCCGTGACGCCGGTTGGCGCGGCGAGGGCGCGATGGATGTCTTCGGTGTGCGAAGGCTCGGCGAGTTGTGCGGGCGCTGGGACGGTAGGGGTTCTGCCACACCTTCGGTGTGGGAGGGTTGATTTGGGGGCGGACCGGGGGTCGCGCTCGTGGACTCGCTTGACCCCCGGCTATTGACGTGCAGCCCTATCGGGCTGCGGGGAGGGGTGAGTTTGCGGCGAATAGGCGCGGCGGTGTGGCGGCGGGGCCCTCTACTCGTACTTTCCACCAGACCCAGGCCCTGGCCTCCTCAACCTTTCCCTATCCGCCCCCCCGTTCCTGGCGTCTGCGACCGTGAGTGTCCCAACCCCGTACAGCTACTGGTCTCCCCTCGAGCGAATGACCAGGACAGGATGCTACTCTCTGCTGCAGGTCGGGGTCGACTGTGTGTGCGATGAGGAGCAGATATGAAAGTGCAACTCAGGCATCTATTGTGCATTGCGTCGACGTGCGCAATTGCGAAGTTAGGTAGTGAGGTGTGGCAGTCCCCCGTTGCCTGTTGGGTTCAATCGCCACTTGATTTGATTGTCCCTTGTGCCGTTGCGCTCGTACTGATTGTCTCGTCAGTGGAGATTCTTCGAGTTGATGTGTACAAGGAGCGGGAGTCAAGGCTTATTGCGGTAGTTGCCTGGTGTGCGGTCGCGCTGGTTGTTACTGTGACCGCGTTGGCTACCGTGTTCTCCGCATTGCGGAGGATGAGTGGATGAGAGCATGAGAGGACCAGCCTGACCGATCTACCTCAGCCAGATCGGCAACTGGACCCAGCGGCGGCTGGACCTCTCCGGCGACAGTGACTTCACCGACACCGACGAGCTGGACGACACCGGGACCTTCAACAAGGCGAACGAATGGCTGACGCGGGACCTAGACAACAACTCGGGGACGACCGGGAACAACTTCACGCTCGCGTACGATGCCGCGGGGAACATGACCGACGACGGGCGGAACTACGAGTGCGTGTGGGACGGGTTTGGGCGTCTGCGGCAGGTGAAGAAGACGGGCGATCAGACGCTTGTGGCCGAGCACCGGTACAACGGGCTTGGGCATCGGCTGAGCTGGAGGTACGACACGGACGGGGATCTCGATGTGGACTGATGGGGGCGCTGTGATTTCGGCGCGGCGTTGTGGCGTCCGAGGTCTAACGAAGCCGCGGCTAGAAAGGCGCTGCCACGGGGCGAGAACGCTTTGGCTGGGCGAAGAGGAATCAAGGGGCTTACCGGTGGCTTGCTCGCAGGGCTCGCGGCGCCACTTTGGAGGGGGCGGCAACCTGCGTGGGCCCGAGGCGGGCGAAGAGGGGTGGAGGGCGTTGGCCGGGGCTTCTGGTGTGACCCATTGAAATCGAAGCGGTTTCAATGGCACCTGAGTACCACCACGCCTGAAGGCATGGCCTACACGTGAAAAAGCCCGCCGAAGCGGGCTTGGGGGAGGTGGGCGGGCGCAGGCGCGTCGTGTTTCTGAACGCGGCGTTGTGGTGGCGGTAGTGCGATGAAGACGCGACTGAAAGTCGCGGCGACCCAGCGACAAGAATTTCGCTGCCACGCTTGGAGGCTTAGATCTCGAGGAGGAGGCGCTGGGGGTCTTCGATGCACTTCTTGATGTGGACGAGGAACTGGACGGCTTCGGCGCCGTCGATGATGCGGTGGTCGTAGCTGAGGGCGAGGTACATCATGGGGCGGATGGCGACCTGGCCGGAGGCGGCGGGGTATTCGACTGCGCGGCCCTTGATGGCGTGCATGCCGAGGATGGCGCTTTGCGGGGGGTTGAGGATCGGCGTGCTCATGAGGCTGCCGAAGATGCCGCCGTTGGTGATGGTGAAGGTGCCGCCCTGCATGTCTTCGAGGGCGAGTTTGCCGTCTTTGGCGCGGGTGGCGAGGTCTTTGATTCCGTTTTCGATTCCGGCGAGGGAGAGCTTCTCGCAGTTGCGGAGGACGGGGACGACGAGGCCCTTGGGGGTGGAGACGGCGACGGCGATGTCGCAGTAGTCGTGCTTCTCGATGGTGGGCTGGCCGTTTTCGTCGACGATGAAGGCGTTGACGAGGGGGAAGGCCTTGAGGGCGCTGGCGGCGGCCTTGACGAAGAAGCCCATGAAGCCGAGGCCGATGGCGTGCTTCTTCTCGAACTCTTCCTTGTAGGACTTGCGGAGGTCCATGACGGCGGACATGTCGACTTCGTTGAAGGTCGTGAGCATTGCCGCGGTGCGCTGGGCCTCGACGAGGCGGGCGGCGAGGCGTTGGCGGAGGGGGGTCATGCGGTCGCGGGTGGTGGCGCGGGAGGCGGTTGAAGAGGCGGGCTTGGCGCCGGGCGCGGCGGGAGCGGCCTTGGACTGGAGGGCGGCGAGGACGTCTTGTTCGCGGATGCGGTGGCCGGGGCCGGTGCCGGGGAGGCCGGAGACGTTGACGCCGAACTCATCGGCGAGTTTGCGGGCGGAGGGGGTGATGCGGACGTCGTCGTGGGCGCCGTTGGTGTGTGAGGAGGGGGAAGAAGATGGGACGGATG
>JBIKMF010000041.1:0-16785 GCA_044359425.1 Phycisphaerales bacterium | reverse complement strand
CCCACGCCTCCGACAACGCGCTCAGCCCCCGGCTTGTCACGTTGCTGATCAGCCGCGATTCGATCAGCGTCATCGGTCGCTGCGGGATGAACAGGTCCTGCGTGTTCCCGCCCAGCAAGCGATCGATGATCGGATAGATGATCAGCGGCGAGATCTCCAGGCACATCTGCCCTTCGAGCCCCTCTGCGCTCACCAGGTTGAAGCTCGTCGGATTCGGCAGCCCCGACGTGAACTCCGAATACGTCATCTGCTCGCACGACGCGACCTTCACCTCGACGATCGTCCGCAGGAACCCGCTCAGCGAGGCCCCGAAGTTTCGCGCAAAGCCCTCGTGCAGCGTCTGCAGCGCCCGCATCTGGTCCTTGCTCACTCGTTCCGGTCGCTTGAAGTCGTACTGCCGGATCTCCACCGACTCCGGGTCACGGTTGAACCGACTGAAGATCTGCGCCTCCTGGGGCTGATCCTCCGTCTCGCCCGTGGCCGCCGCCGCCAGGAGTGCATCGACTGCAGATTGATCAAGAACGTCTGCCATGGGATTGTCCGCGACTCCGTCGCCATCACCCGGCCCGTGCGGATCCGTCCGCACGCCCCCCGCCCAGACCTCTCCTCTTCGGCCCAACCCCCAACTCCCCTTGAATCTCCCCTCCCCCCAATCTTCCTGAACCGCCAACTCTTTGTTCGCGTCGCGTTCGGATTCGGGAACCTCCCCGCCTTCCCGGCATCGAACACTCCGCCCCCGAGGGCGTACGGTTCACGCTCCCCTCCCCGACCCTCCCCGAGACCCCCTCGCATGTCCCACCGACTGCCGCTCACGCTCCTCTTCCTCCTTCCCCTGCTCGCGGTCCTCCTCGGACTCGCGCCCTCCGCCGCCGCGCAGCCCCAGCCTGTTCAGGTCTCCATGAAGGCCAACAGCACCGCGGTCGCTCGGGGCGGCAACCTCGTGATTGCCGTTGTGGTCGACCACCAGGACGAGTGGCACACCAACCCCAACGAACCCAAGACCCCAGCCTCCTGGATCGACGCCGGTTTCACCCCGTGGCCCTCCACGCTCGAACTCAAGCTCCCTGCCTGGGCCTCTCCTCGCGCCACCCAGTGGCCGAAGGTCTACGAGATCGAGGTCGACCTCGCCGGCACCGGTACCCCTGAGAAGTTCGGCGTCTACGAAGGCCGCGCCGTCGTCTACGTCCCCGTCGTCATCGGCACCGACGCTCCCCTCGGCCCCGCAACCATCGAAGGCGTCTACTCCTACCAGGCCTGCGCCGACGTCTGCATCGCCCCCGCCGACGCCAAGCTCTCCCTCACCATCGACATCGTCGAGTCTCCCTCCGACACCACCGCCGCCCCCGACCTCGCCGACTTCTCCGGCTTCGACCCCACCGGCTTCTCCAAACCCGCCGCCGACGCCGCCGATCCCGCGGCAGCCGGTCAGTACTTCGAAACCAACGTCTTCGGCTGGAATGTCCGCTTCCGCATCGACGGCTTCACCGGCCGCATCCTCCTCCTCCTCGCCTCCGCGTTCGGCGGCCTCATCCTCAACCTCACGCCCTGCGTCCTCCCCGTGATCCCCATCAAGATCATGAGCCTGCAGCAGACCGCCAAGTCTCCCGCACGCTCGCTCTTCCTCGGCCTCGTCATGTCCGCCGGTATCGTCGTCTTCTGGATGGTCATCGGCGCCGTCATCGGCACCAGCACCTCCTTCAAGGCCGCCTCCCAGCTCATCGCCGTCTGGTGGTTCACGGTCGGCATCGGCCTCTTCGTCGGCATCATGGGCGTCAGCATGATGGGTGCGTTCACCATCAACCTCCCCCAGTGGATCTACAACGTCGATGCCAACCACGAGAGCCCCAAGGGCTCCTTTACCTACGGCATCCTCACCGCCATCCTCGCCCTCCCCTGCGTCGCCCCTTTCGCCGGTACCGCCATGGCGATCGCCGCCACCCAGGGCCCTGCGCTCGCCATCGCGATCTTCACAGCCATCGGCTGCGGAATGGCCCTCCCCTACATAATCCTCGCCGCCCGCCCCCAGTGGGTCAGCTTCGTGCCCAGCGCGGGCCCCGCGTCCGACCTCCTGAAGCAGATCATGGGCCTCCTGATGCTCGCCGCCGCGGTCTTCTTCGTGGGCACCGGCACCATCAGCCTCGTGCTCGAACACCCCTACCTCGCGCAGCAGCTTCACTGGTGGGCCATCGCCGCCATCCTGGTCATCACCGCCATCTGGCTCATCCGCAAGACCTTCGAGATCTCAACCTCGTTCGTTCGTCGGGGCACATTCTCCGTCGCAGGCCTCGCCCTCGCCGGCGCGGGCGTCTGGTGGGCCTACGTCCAGACCGACAACGCCAAGCACGCCATGATCTGGCGGCCCTACTCCCGCGAAGAGCTCACCGCCGCCATCGACTCCAAGCAGGTCGTCGTCGTCGACTTCACCGCAAACTGGTGCCTCATCTGCAAGAGCCTCGAGTCCGCCGTGCTCCACCAGCACGACGTCTACAAGCAACTCGCCGGCCCCGGTGTCGTCCCCATCAAGGTCGACCTCTCCAGCCTCGCCGACCCCGGTTGGCAGTACCTCAAGGATGACCTCAAGCAGGCCGGCATCCCCCTGCTGGTGATCTACGGCCCCGGTCTCGAGAAGCCCGAAATGAGCAACGCCTACACCCAGCAATGGGTCATCGACACCATCGCCAAGGCCCGCGGCACCGCGCCCGCCAAAACCGACTAACACGTCCCGTTAGGGCTTGGCTTCCGGCAGGTACGGGCTCACGCCCGCCGCGACCTGCTGCTTCGCGCCCACCCGCGTGATGTTCTTGATGAACGCCTGATACTCCGCGTCCACCGCCTCCGGCGAGACCCCGAAGTACGCCTCGAACAGGTGCGGCGACTGCCGACGCGACCGATACTGGCTCGCCGCCCTCGCCCCCGCAAACTCCGACAGCACCCCGCTCACCTGACCCTGCGACGCGTCCTGGATCAGCTTCCGCAACCCCGGTGCGTGCTTCCCGCCTTGGCCCTCGTTCAGAAAGTGCACGAGCGCCCACAGCTGCGCGTAGTACGTCAGCGCCTTGCTCTGGTCCTGCGCCATCAGCTCTTGCGGCGTCGATCGCACCACCCGCTGCAGCGGCATCAGCGACCCCTCACGCTGCGAGCTCCGCAGCTCGTCAAACCGCTCGAAGTTCGCCCACGGCTGGAACAGAGGCTTCCCCGGCGCCGCGCTGTCCCACCGGAAACCCTCCATGTAGCACGCCACGCCCTCTTCGAGCCACACCGGCAGCGGGTCCTTGAAGCTCTTCTGTGTGAACTGGTGCCACCCCTCGTGCGCCGCGATCGCGTACGTGTCGTGCGGGCCGATCTCGTACAGAATCGCACGCCCTTCCGCCGCGAACCCGCCGCGCTGGATCTTCAGGTAGATCTCGGCGTCCTGCCCCATCAGCCGCTGCGTCATCCGCGTCCACTGCGGGCGATTCGAGAGCAGGTACGTTTCCATCGTCGACGTCGGCCGGGGCAGATCCCCCAGCGACGTCAGGTACTGCTGCAGCGCCATCTCCATGAACCCCGGCAGCCGCTCCTTGAGCGTCTGACGAGTGGTCGTCGTGTAGATGCGGTAGTGGGGGGTCGTCAGCAGGACGCCCGCGGTGTCCTCGAACGTCCATCCATCCGTCGACACCACCACGTTGGCGGGGGTCGCGCTCACCATCGTCGGCGAAGCGCTCACCTTCTGCCCGGTTTGCCCCCCCGGCTCCTGCGATTCACAGCCCGCGACCATCGCCACGGTCAACACACAGCTCGCGGCGATCGTTCGGGTCGTGAATGGGTGCATCACGCAAGTCGCTCCAGTGCCTGCTTCGCCGCCTCTCGCTCCGCCTGCGCCTTCGTCAGTTGGTCCTTCGTCTGCTGAACCATCTGCGGCGGAGCCTTCAACGCGTACCCCGGATTCGCAAGCCGACCCTCCAGAGTTGCGATCGACTTGTCCAGATCGGTGATCAGCTTACCAAGCCGCGATCTTTCCGCATCAGAATCCACCGCGTCCGCCAGGTCCGAGAGATGGTGCTCCATCGCCTCGTGGGTAAACGCCACCGCACCCCCCGCCGACCCGTTCCGATCGATCGTCCCAACCTGGGCCAGCACGCCCACCAGCAAACGGCCGTACTCGCCCAGATCCGCCGCACGCTCGTTCAGGTGCAGCGACACCCGCCGCTTCGGCGGCACGTTGTGCTGCGCCCGCACCTCGCGAACCGCCGTGATCAGACCCCGAATCGCTTCAAACTCCGCCTCGGCCTTCGGATCGATCAGGTGCTCGCCAACCACCGGCCACGCCGCCGCCACCAGCAGCCCGCCGTTGCGCGAACCACCCAGCGACACGCCCGCGACGTCCGCACTACGCAACTCACTGAAGCGCTCGTAGATCGCCTCCGTCACAAACGGCATCACCGGGTGCAGCAGCCGCAGGATCACATCCAGCGACGCCCGCAGCACCGCCCGCTGCGACCCGCTCTCCGCCACCGTCGGCTTGATCGCCTCGAGGTACCAGTCGCAGAAGTCGCGCCACAGCAGGTCGTACAGCGCAACCGCGTAGTCCGCGTACTCGTACCGCTCGATCGACTCCGTGCACGCCTTCACCGCGCCCGCCAGCCTCGACAGCATCCAACGATCCGTCAGCGACAACGCCGCCACGGAAACCACCGGTGTCGCCTCGCCCTGCTGGAGGATCCCCATCGCGTACCGCGCCGCGTTCCACAGCTTGTTCGCGAAGTTCCGGCCCTCGTCGAACTTCGGGCTCGTGTTCTTGCCCGTCACCGAGTCCCGCGTCACCGGCAGCCGCACGTCCTGCGTGTTCGTGCTCATCTTGCACACCGTGAACCGCATCGCGTCCGCGCCGTGGCTCGCGATGATGTCCAGCGGGTCCACCCCGTTCCCCAGGGACTTGGACATCTTCCGGCCCTCGCCGTCCTGCACCACCGCGTGAATGAACACGTCGGTGAACGGCAGCGTCCCCTTGCCCCCGCCCTCGCCGCGGAAGTACCGGTTGAACATCACCATGCGGCTCACCCACAGCGTGATGATCTCGCGCGCGGTGCACAGCGTTGATGACGGGTTGAACGCCTCCAGCAACCCCTTCGTTCTCTCATCCGGGTTCGGCCACCCCATCGTCGAGATCGGCCACAGCGCCGACGAGAACCACGTGTCCAGCACGTCCCCGTCACGCTGATACCCCAGCGCCGGATCCGCGAGCAGTTGCTCCGCCGCGCCGTCCGAGTCGCCGCGCACGCACACGTACGTCGTCGCGCCATCCGCCGACGCCGTCACCGCCACGCGGTCCTTCTCGATGAACGCCGCCAAACGCCGCGCCGCGTCCTTCGCGTTCTCCTTCACCGAACTCCACACCGGAATCCGATGCCCCCACCAGAGCTGACGCGAGATGCACCAGTCGCGGATGTTGTCGTGCCACTGCTCGAAGCTCTTCGCGTACCGCGCCGGGTGGAACCGCAGCCCGCCATCGGTCTTCGCGCTCTGCGTCTCGCTCTTGTGCGTGCGCTGCTCCGGCACCAGCGCACGGTTCGCCGCCGGCGCAAGCCGGTCGTCCGTCACCTTCACGTACCACTGATCGCTCAGGTACGGCTCGATGATCGCCTTGCTCCGGTCCGAGTGCTTCACGCTGTGCCGGTGCGGCTTCGCGCCCTCAAACAGCCCGAGCGCCTCGAACTCCCGCACCACCAGCTTCCGCGCGTCCTCTCGCTTCTTCCCCACCAGCATGTGCGCATCGCCCACGTCCGACCAGCCGTGCTTGTCGCTGATCGTCCCGTCCGGGGCCAGCACGTTCACCCGCGCCAGCGAGTGCCGGATGCCGATCTCGTAGTCGTTCGGATCGTGCGCGGGCGTCACCTTCAGGAACCCCGTCGCCATCTTCGCCTTCGGATCGTTCAGTTCCTCGTCGTTCCGCGCGTACCGCTCCGGCAGCACCACGTAGCTGTCCTCGACCACCGGGATCACGCGACCCACCAGCGGCAGCTCCACGTACAGATGACTCAGGCTCTTCGCCCGCGGATCATGCGGATTCACCGCCACCGCCGTATCGCCCAGGTACGTCTCCGGCCGCGTCGTCGCCACCGTGATCCACGCCGGCTCATCCGGTGGGTGCGACTCCGCCCCCGGATACCCGCGGGCCGCCAACTCGTCCCACGTCACCGGCACCGCGTCATCCGGCGCCAGCTTCCCGGTCAGCCGCTCCTCCTCCGTGTCCGCGCCCCGCTTGTGCACCAGCGGATACCGCAGGTAGTAGAAGCTCCCGTCGATCTCTTCCTCGTAGCACTCGTCATCCGCCACCGCCGTCTGCAGCACCGGATCCCAGTTCACCAGCCGCTTCCCGCGGTAGATCAACCCGTCCTTGAACAACCGATAGAACGCCTCGCGCACCGCCCCCGCGCAGATGTCGTCCATCGTGAAACGCTGCCGGTCCCAGTCGCAGCTGCACCCCATCCGCTGCAACTGCCCCGTGATCACCGCCTCGTACTCGTCCTTGAACGCCTGGATCTTCGCGACGAACTCCTCCCGTCCAAACTCCGTCCGCCGTTTCTTCTCCTCCTTCATCACCCGCTTCTCGACCACCGCCTGCGTCGCGATCCCCGCGTGGTCCGTCCCCGGCATCCAGAGCGACTCGTACCCCATCATCCGCTTCGCACGCACGAGCACGTCTTGCAGCGTGTTGTTCAGCGCATGCCCCAAGTGCAGCGCCGCCGTCACGTTCGGCGGCGGAATCAGCACGCAATACGGCTTCCCCGCCCCAGACGCCACCCGCCCCGGATCCGCGTGAAACGCCTTCGCGCCGATCCACCGCTCCCAAATGCGGTTCTCGTGCTCGCCGGGCCGATACTGTTTGTCGAGTTGTTGGGGTTCGGTTGTCATAAGTCCCCGATGGTAGGAACCAAAAACCCCGCCACGGACGGAGCCTCCCATGTCTCGCACTTCCGCCGCTTCGCCCCGCTGGGGCACCGCCCTCGCCGTCATCGCCGCTCTCGCCCTCCTCGTTGTCGCCGCGATCGTCTTCACCCGCCAGCCACCGCCTCCCCCGTCCGACCTCCCCAACACCGCCACCTCATCCAAGGTCGCGGACATCATCGCCGCCGCCGAGAAGCTCCGCCTCCAGGGCGACACCGCCCAGTCCGAAACCGTCCTCCGCACCGCCGCCCGCGAATACGCCACCGACCAGTCCCTCCAGATCGCCCTCGCCGAACTCCTGATCGAAAAGGCCGGCCACGCCCCCACCCAAGCCGACGCCAACCTCATCCGCACCGACGCCTACTCCTCCTACGAACGCGCCCTCGCCATCGGCCCCCGCGACCCCAAGCTCGAGTTCGTCGCCGGCACACTCGCCGCCAAACTCGGCAACCTCCCCCGCGCCGTCGAGCACTACTCCTCGGCGCAAGCCGCCGACGCCACCGACGCCCGCTTCCCTCTCTACCTCGCCCAGGTCCAGATCAGCCTCAAGCAAGACCTCGAGGCCAAGGCCAACCTCCTCCTCGCCGCCAAGCTCTCCCCCGACAACCCCGTCGTCTGGGGAACCCTCGCCGATATCGCCGTCCGCGAAAACAAGATCCCCATCGCCCTCCAGCACATCCGCCGCGCCCGCGAGCTCGAGCCCCGCTCCGTCCTCTGGCGCGTCATCGAAGCCCGCGCCCTCAAGCGCGACAACAAGCCCGAAGAAGCACTCCAACTCCTCATCGGCCTCGATGCCAACGAACGCCTCGAACCCGGTGTCGCCCAGGTCATGGCCGAAAGCTACGGCATGCTCAGCAAGTTCAACGAAGCCGCCGACGTCTACGCCGCCGCCTCCGCCGCCAACCCCACCGACGGTGTGATCGCCCTCGAGGCCGCACGCTGGCTCAAAGCCGCCGGCCGCACCAAAGAAGCCCGCGAACACGCCGACCGCGCCGCCATCCTCGGCGTCGAAGGCGCACGCGAAATCGCCGACGCCATCAAGTAAGCCAACGTCCCCCGTCCACGCGCACGATCTCCCCCGTCACGTACGTCGCCTCCAGCGCCAGCCACCGCACCGCGTTCGCCGCGTCCTCCGGTGTCCCCGCACGCCCGAGCGGAATCCGCTTCAGATACCCACGCTGCTCCGCCGGCTCCGAATCGATCCCCTCCTCCGGCCACGCCACCACCCCCGGCGCAACCCCGTTCACCCGCACCCCGGGCGCCAAGTCCCGCGCCAGCGACTGCACCATCTCCGTCAACGCCGCCTTCGACATCGTGTACGCCGTAAACCCCCGCCGCGGCCTCCCGAGCGCGTGCATGTCCGTCATGCACACCACCGACCCGCCCCCAGGCATCGCCGACTTCGACAACATCGGCGCCAGCCGCGCCGTCAGCAGCAGCGGCGCCAGCGCGTTGATCCTGTAGTGCCTCATCGCCTCCAGCACCACGCTCTCATCCACCGGCGACGGCTCGTAGATCGACGCGTTGTGCACCAGCACATCCAGCCGCGGCAGGTGCTTCGCCAGATTCGCCGCCCACCGATCCAGTTCGTCGAGCTCCCCCAGATCCACGCGGAACGCCCCCGCCGAAACGCCACGCTTCCGCAAATCCGCAACCGTCGCGTCCGCCTCCTCCTCACTCTTGCGGTACGTCAGCAGCACATCGCAACCCGCCTCCGCAAACGCCTCGCAGATCGCCCGCCCCACCCGCTTCGCTCCCCCCGTCACCAGCACCACCGGCCGGTCCGAATCCCGCGGCAGCACCAGCCCCGCCTTCGTGTCCGCGTTCGGATCCTGCGACACCCCCTTCGCCGGAACCACCGGATCATCCGTCGGCACCACCTCCCGATGAATGTGATCCCCCGACTCCAACTGCAGCCGCTTCCCCGACTCCTCCCACA
Source organism: Phycisphaerales bacterium (assembly GCA_044359425.1). Classification (GTDB taxonomy): domain Bacteria; phylum Planctomycetota; class Phycisphaerae; order Phycisphaerales; family UBA1924; genus JBEIUO01. Next base: position 7,919 of record JBIKMF010000041.1, on the reverse strand, counting down.
CATCCGTCACCTTCGTCGTGTGCCGCACCGGCTCCGCCAGTTGCTTCCGACGCCGCATCATCCGCAGGCTCGTGATCCCGATCAGCGACACCAGCGTCACGATGCTCACGAACAGCAGCACCTCCCACAGCTGCAGCGCTCGCGCCGCCACCTCTCGCTGCTCGGGCTTCATCGGTTCCGGTTGGGTCGTGTTGGTCTGCACGCCTCCACTATACGAGAACCATCACTGCGCGGCAGTCGGCGGGGCCAGTTCCGGGCAGTCCCCGAACACCCGCACCTCATCCCCCATCCGCGCCAGCCCCACGTTCCCACACCGCGGCATCAGCGTGATCATCAGCGACGCATCGTCCATCACCTCCACCATCCCCGCCGGTTTCGCCAACGTCCGCGACAGGATGTCCCCACTGTTCTCCACGACCTCTACCCGCATGACCGCCGCTTCACCACCCCCGTGCTCCATCGCGACGTTGCGCACCGGCCCCGTCGCCGGCCCGGAGTACCCCCGCGCCACCAGCCCCGCCACCACCACCGCGAGCACGCCCCCCGCGACCCGCGCCGCCGCGCGCCGCCGACGCCTCGCCCGCACGGCCGACAACAACTCCGTCAGCATCCGCTCTTTCGCGTTCACCGAACCCGTTTCATCCGCCGTGTACTCAGGCATCGCCGTTCTCCCCGATCCCGCTCAACTTCGCCAGTATCCGCCTCACCCGTCCCTGCACCGCGTTCGTCGTCGTCGCGAACATCTCCGCGATCACGCTCGTCGCCTGCCCTCTCGCGAACCGCAACTCCAGCAACTCACGCTCGTCCGCACCCAACTCCCGCAGCGCCGCCGCGAGTTCGTCCATCTCTCGCCGATCCGGCCCGACCTCGTCCACGCCCCCGCGCGACCGCTCCCGCGCCACCCGCCGCATCTCCGATCGCAACCGATCGATCGCGCTCGTCCTCACCGCCGTCATCATCCACGCCTCCAGCGCCGAGGCCGTCTCGAGCAACGGCAGCTTGCCAACGACCTTCATCATCGCGTCCTGCACCACATCCATGCAGAACGCCTCGTCCCTGCCGGTCATCCGCCGCGACGTCGCCATCGCCCGCCCGAACCACGCCTCGTAGAAGGCCCGAAACGCGCACTCATCCCCCGCCCGGATCTTCGCGCACAAGACCGCCGTCGCGGCATCTTCGCTTGCCACGACGGCGGTCGAGGGTGTCGTTCGCGATTGGTTCAATGCGATTCTGCCCATCGCCAAACGCTCTCGCTCACTTCGGCGCCGTTGCCCCGCCCGAGGCCTTCAGCTGGGCTTGCAACTCCCGAACGGCCGCCATCAACGTGTCACGCTCGTGCGCGAGTTGCCGCGCTTCGGCATCCCGCTTGTCCATCATCGCACGGAAACGATCCGCCTCCTCCGTGGCAGCGTTCATCTGCTTGTCCATCGCCTCCTTCATCGCCTGAAACTCCGCGAGCTTTGCCCGCAACTCCAGCCCTTGCGACTGCGAGTCCTCCGCCATCTTGCGAGCGTTCATGAGTTCCTGCGCCATCGCTTCAAGCTGCAGGGTCCGTCGCTCGGCTTCGGCGTCCGGCACCCGACGCCGATCCGCCGCGCGAATCGCCGCCGCAACCGCGTTCTGCCACTCCGCCGGTGCCTTCACCACCAGCCCGTTCTGCTCCGCCGCGATGCTCAGCTCCACCCTGTTCTCCCCGCTCGCTTCCGGCGGGAAAACGTACCGCACCACCTCCGCCAACTCCTCCGCCGGCGTGTGCAGACTCGGGTACGTCCGGACCTGGCTCTCGCCCACACTCTTCCGCGCCGCATTCCGCACGTCCACGGATAGGCTCTCGACCACCTGTCCGGCCGTCGACAGTTGCTCCGGCGTCCCCTTCACGATCAACAACCCCGACTCCCGGTGAAACCGCATCGTCGGCGGGTTCTGTTCATCCTGCCCCGCCATCATGATCGCCGTCTCGACCGCCGTCAGCACCGTCTCCACAGGTAAGCCATCCGGCCCGCCATTCGCCCACGCCGGCTTCGTCACCCCATTCAACGACAGCACCATCGTGTCCGACCGCGGCAGCCCTCCGGCGCCCCTCGGAGCGCCCTGCGTCCTCAACGCGTACACCTTCTCCCCGTCCCCTCCACCAAAGTCCCCCACACTGACCGGCTGCCCCCTCACCGTCCTCGCGGCATACTGCAGAGCCTCCATCGCCGACTCCACGCTCACGTTCGTCAGCTTCAGCGGGTCCACCAGGATGCCCCCCGCATCCGTCACCAAAACGTTCACAGCCTTCCCGCCCCGTGCCACCTCTACCGCCTTCAGGAACTCCGCGATCGTCCCTCCGTCGAAATCCACCGAAAACGTCTCGCCCGACCCGAACGGACTCTCCTGCATTCCCCAGGCGTTCTGCTGCGGCACTCCCGGCTGTCCGGCCCTCGTCGGGAGCCCCGTCTGGCCAAAAGCAGGTGCCGCCGTCAACGCCGCCGCGACCAACAGACTCTTCAGCTTCATCGGTATCTCCTGTTCAAGGGTGTGGATACCACAAAGACGCCGCCGTCCCCCCGTCCGCGTCCCGGATTTCCAGAAAAACACGACCCACCCCCGCGAGGGTACACTTTCCCCGTACGGCCTCGTAGCTCAGTTGGATCAGAGCACCGTGCTTCGAACGCGGGGGTCGCAGGTTCGAGCCCTGCCGAGGTCGTTTCCCGCCGCCACCATCACTTGGCCTTCCGGGCCTCGAGGATCGCCCTCACCAGCTCCTCCGGTGGCTTCTCGCTCCGCGGGTCCTTGCACGGGCAATCGTGCGCTAGCTCCACCGTCCGCTTGTACGAGTCCATGAACTTCCGGCAGCACCCGCACTCCGCCAGGTGCCCGTCAAACACCGCCCGCTGCGCAGCCGGCAACTCCCCATCCAAGTACTGCATCAGAAAATCAACGACCTCGCGGCATGTCATGATCGGCCCTCACGCATGTGCGGATCCAGCAGCGCCCTCAGCGCCAGCCGTGCACGGTGCAGTCTCGTCTTCACCGCCGGTTCAGAAATCCCCAGCGTCGCGGCAACATCGGCCGTCTGCAACCCTTCGATGTCGCGAAGCACCAGAACGGTTCGGAAATCATCCGGCAACTCTTCGATCGTCCGCCTCACCAGCGCCCGCGTCTCATCGTCCACCCCCGACTCGCCCCACGCCGCCGGGCTCGCCGCCGCGTGCCCCGTCGAGTCAAACGCCGGCATCAACGCATCCAGGCTCTGCGTCGGCTTCCGCCGCTTCGTCCGCAGCTTCATCAGGCTCGCGTTCACCGTCACCCGGTGCAGCCACGTCGTGACCTTTGAATCCCCCTCAAACTCGCGGATACCCCGGAACGCCGACGTAAACGCGTCCTGCACCGCGTCCTTCGCGTCCTCTTCGCTCACGAGGATCCGCCGCGCCACCGCCAGCATCCGGCCCGATACCCCCCGCACCAGCAGCTCGTACGCACCCTCATCCCCATCCCGCAACTTGGCGAGAAACTCCGGCGAGTCGATGTCCGTGGTGGTATCCAAGCGGTGGGGGAGTTTAGCACCCCCGGCTCTTCTTCCCCCTCCACCCCAAAAGCAAACACGCCCCGGTTACCGGATCTTTCGACCCGCCGGGGCGTGGTGTCTGCGTTAAAAGTTCGCTTACGCGTTGTCCAGCAGTTCAACCGTCGTGAACGGCTTGCCGCTGAGCATCTCCAGCGATGCCCCGCCGCCCGTCGAGACGTGCGTCATCTTCGACGCCAGCCCAAACTTCTCCGCCGCCGCCGCCGAGTCGCCGCCGCCGACGATGCTCACCGCACCGCCCGCCGTTGCCTCCGCGATCGCCTGCCCGACCTGACGCGTCCCGGTCGAGAACGGCATGAACTCGAACACGCCCATCGGCCCGTTCCACACGATCGTCTTCGCCTTCCGCAACGCCATCGAGTACTTCGTCTGCGTCTTGGGCCCGATGTCCAGCCCCATGAACCCGGGCTTGATGTTCTCGTCGAACACCTCGATATCCCCAGACATCTCGCTGAACTGCGTCGAGCACACGTGGTCCACCGGCAGGTACAGCTCGCACTTGGCCTTCGCCGCGGCATCGATCATCCGCTTCGCCTCGGAGACCTTGTCCTCTTCCACCTTGCTCGTCCCCACGCCCCGGCCCAGGGCCTTCAGGAACGTGTACGCCATCGCGCCGCCGATGATGATCCCGTCCGCCTTCGGCAGCAGGTTGTCGATCACCCCGATCTTGTCCGACACCTTCGCGCCACCCAGCACCACGATGAACGGCTTCGCGGGCTTCGACAGCGCCTCGCTCAGGAACTTCAGTTCCTTCTCGAGCAAAAGCCCCGCGACCCGGGGCTTGCCCGTCATCGACTTCGGCACCGCGAACATCGAGCCGTCTTCACGGTGGGCCGTGCCGAACGCGTCGTTCACGTAGATATCGCCGTAGCTCGCCAGCTTCGCCGCGTACGCCGGCTCGCCCTTCTTCTCACCCTTCGCAAACCGCACGTTCTCGAGCAGCAGCACCTCGCCCGCCTGCAGCCCCGCCACAGCGCTCGCCGCCGCGTCGTCCGTGCAGTCCTTCGAGGGGAACTTCACCGGCTTGCCGAGCAGTTCGCCCAGCCGCACCGCCACCGGCGCCAGGCTGAACTCCGCCTCGTATCCCTTGCCCTCGGGACGGCCAAGGTGAGACATCAGCACCAGCGAGCCGCCACGGTCCAGCACGCTCTTCAGCGTCGGCACCGCCTCGCGGATCCGCCGGTCGTCCGTGATCTTCCCGTCATCGATCGGTACGTTGAAGTCAACGCGGATCAGAACCCGCTTGCCCTTCACATCCGTCGCCGCAATCGTCTTCTTCGCCATGACAGTCCTCCCTGCCGCGGGATCCCGTGCAGTCAGGCCGGTCGCCGCGGCGGATCATCGTGTGTGAACTCAGTCCAGAATCTGTGCGATCCGGCCCCGCAGCTGCGAGCCGCCGTGAACCTCGATGCGGTCCTGCATCGCCCGCAACTGCGTGGCGACCGAACCATCGATCAGCTGATCGCCGACCCGCAGCTTCACGCCGCCGATCATCGCGCCGTCGAGGTACGAGTGCAGGATCACTTCCTTGCCCAGGACCGCGTTCAGCTTGGTCTTGAGCGTGTTCTTCATGTCGTCGTCGATCGGCTCGGCCGTGAACACGTCGACCTCGACGCGCCCCAGCTTCTCCTGCACAACCATGTCAAACGCCGCCACGATCGAGGGCAGCACGCTCAGCCGCCCCTTCTCGTTCAGCACCTGCAGGAAGTTCAGCGTCCACTGCGAAACCCGCCCGCCGAAGATCTTGCCCAGCGACTTCGCCCGGTCCGCCTGGCTCACCGCCCGCGACGACAGGAACTCGCCGAACTGCGCCGAGTTGTGCGCCATGTCCAGCACCGCCTCGAGCTCCGCCAGGCACGTCTCAACCGCCGCCCGGCCGCCCTTGGCGTCCGCCAACTGGTACAGGCTCTTCGCGTACACGTGGGAAACCGCGTTCGGATCTGATTCGATGAGAGGCATGGGTGTCTTCCGTTCCTTGGGTTCGTTCGATCAGTTCCGCATGCCCTGGAGCTGCGCCAGCGTCTCTTCCACGAGCGCCTTCTGGTCGCCCGCGTTCACCTGCCGACGCAGGATCTTGCCCGCCATCGCCGTCGCAAGGTTCGCAGCCTCGCCGTAGATCTCAGCCACCGCCGCACGCTTGGCCGCCTCGATGTCCCGCATCGCACGGTCACGCATCTGCGTCAGTTCCGCATCCGCCTTCGCCTTCAGATCGGCCGCGAGCGCCGTCTGCTGCGCCTTGGTCGTCTCCAGCATCTTCTGGGCCTCGGCCCGCGCCTGGGCCAGGCTCTGCTGGTACTGCTCGAGCGCGTCCTTCGCCTGCTTGCGAGCCATCTCGGCCGACTCGATCTCCTCGCGGATCTTGTTCTCCCGGTCCGCCAGCCCCTTGCTGATCACCGGCCACACCTTCAGCGCCAGAATCCCGAACACCACCGCAAACACCACCAGAGCGACCACCGCCGCCGGCACGCCCTGCGCCGCAGTCGGGATCACGCCCGCCTTCTCATGGTCCGCGGCATGCGGGACTTCCTGAGCGAAGGCGGTCGCCGCGCTCGCGAGGGTAACGGTCACGGCAGAGATCTTGTTGAACATGGTCTTCATCGTCGAACGCTCCGATTCTGGATGCGTGGTGGAAACTCGCTGAACACTCGGACAAAGCGACGGGATGCCGGTCAGCACCCCGCCACGTGGATTACTTCACGAAGCCGACCAGCAGGCCGACGACGACCGCGAACAGGGTCGCGCCTTCGACGAGCGCCGCCGCGAGAATCATGTTCGTACCGATCGGGCCCTTCGCCTCGGGCTGACGGGCGATCGACTCGAGCGCGCCCTTGCCGATCATGCCGATGCCGATCGCACCGCCGACGACGGCCAGGCCGGCGCCGATGGCCGCGAGGCCCTGACCAACGCCCACCTCGGCCGCCATGGCCGGGGAAGCAACCGCCGCGAGGGCGCCAATCGCCGCAATCATCTTGCCAGACTTCATTCTTCGATCCTTTCAAACGTGCCCGGGAAACCAGTGTGGACCTCAGGGGTCCGTCGATCCGTTATTCACGCGATCTGCTCAATGCGCATGAGCGTGAGCGTGCTCGTGATCGTGGCCCTCATGATGCCCGTGCTCATCATGATGGGCGAGTTGGGAAATAAACACAGAGGTCAGGAACATGAACACAAACGCCTGGAGGAACGCCACGAACAGCTCCAGGAAGTAGATCGCAACAACCGCAACCGTCGACACCACCGCCACCGACCCGCCGATCCCCACCCCAGACACGCTCCCCTGCAGCAGCATGTCCAGCCCCTGCTTCAGGAACATGAACAACACCGCCACCAGAACGTGACCCGCCGTCATGTTCGCAAACAAACGCAGCGCCAGCGCCACCGGCTTGATCAGCGTGCCCATGATCTCGATCGGAACCATCAGCGGCCACAGGTACCACGGCGTCCCCGCCGTCAAGTGGCCCACGTACCCGCCAACCCCCAGCTCCTTCAACCCCGAAAGGTTCACCACGAGCGCCGCGATGATCGCCAGCGTCGCCGTCACCCAGATGTTGTTCGTCGGAGTCCCGCCAAGCGGCGAAAGGTGGTGCTCTTTCCAGTGGGGATTGATCACGTGCAGCAAGTCGGTAAACGGAATCAGACCCAGGATGTTGTTCGCCAGAATAAAGAAGAAGAACGTCCACAGCATCGGCATGAACTTGTCCGTCCGGTCCCCAAGGAGCGGCCGAACCGTCGTGTCCCGCAGGTACACGCAGATCACCTCGATGAAGTGCGCAAACTTGCTCGTCGTCAGGAACCGATCCGTCCCCAACCGATCCGGCCCCGTCTTCACCCGCGCCGCCGCCGCCGACAGCACGATCACCGTCAGCAACCCCGACAGCACCAGCGTCCCCACGTGCGAGGACCACACCCACGCGTTCTCGATCCCCAGAAAGTTGCCCTTCAGGAACGGCTGGATCACAACGTGATCCACAGGGTTGTTCCCCTCCGCCAGCGTGGTCAAAAAGCTCATTCGGTCGCTCCCACTGTCACAGACGCGGCTTTCCCCACGCCCGATGTGTTGTTCATGATGCCCCACATGGACTCAACCACTAGGGCCAGCAGATTCGCCGCCAAAAACGCGCCCCAGAAGGTCTTCCCCTCCGGTGCCGCCGCAAAGTACACCAGCAACCCCACCATCAACGACCCGATCATCCGAACCACCCCAGCCCCAACCACCCCCATCGCCAACGCAACCGTATCCATCGACAGCAGAAAGCTCAAAATCACCAGCCCCGCCACGATCCCCACCCCAACGCTCACGCCCCCCAACACCGCGGCCTTCAGCACCGCCTCCCCCTCGCCCCACCCCAAG
>JBIKMF010000040.1:0-16789 GCA_044359425.1 Phycisphaerales bacterium | reverse complement strand
TCAACGACCTTCCGCCAGCCACCAGCGCCGCTTCATCTCCGGCCGCTTGCTCGCGACCCGCTCGAGTCCCTTCCTCACCGCGGCCATCGCCTCCTCGCAGGAGTCGGTCACGGTGAGCAGATCCAGGTCCGACGCGTCGATGGTGCCCTGCTTGGCCAGGGTGTCCCGCATGAACGCGATCATGGGCTCCCAGTAGTCGCGCCCCATCAGCACAACCGGGAACGACTCGATCTTCCGCGTCTGCACCAGCGTCAACGCCTCGAACAACTCGTCCAACGTCCCGAATCCCCCGGGCAGCACCACGAAGGCGTACGAGTACTTCACCAGCATCACCTTCCGCACAAAGAAGTACCGAAAGGTGATCCACCTATCCAGGTAGGGGTTCGGCTTCTGCTCAAACGGCAGCTCGATGTTGCACCCAATGGACGGCCCCCCCGCCTCCTTGGCCCCCCGATTGGCCGCCTCCATGATTCCCGGACCTCCGCCGGTCATCACCACGAGCCCCTCGCGCGAGATCGCCCCCCCAACTTCCCGTGCCATTTGATAGTACCTATGCGACTCCGGAAACCGGGCCGATCCGAACACAGTGACGCATGGACCAACAAAATGGAGAACCCGGAAGCCCCTGACGAACTCAAAGAAGATGCGGAGAGCCCGGGAAAGCTCTGACAGCCGCGCTCGCGGGCCCTCAAGGAAGCCCTGAACTTCCGGATACGACGGCCCTCGACTCCACCCCGCACCATGGTTCTGGCTCATAGACCAATCTTCGGACTTTTGACCCCTGATCGACTACCAACGCAAGCCGGGCGCAAAACGGAAGCTGAATATGCCACGAAAATCGCTAGTAGAATCTCTAGTTCTTCACAAAGCAGCCCGTTTGTACGGTGCTCGTATGCCGCGCGTCGATGCGATGAAATAGAGTACCGCGGCACAGAATGGATTCGGGGGAAACCTTAGCCCATCGGAGACCAGCCTTGTCCACCACCTTGTCTCGAACCCCAACCCGCGTCCCCGGCACCGACGGCGCCTTCTTCGCCGCTCTGACCGCGGACAGCTCCGCGGCTGTCCTCCTCGTCACCGACGAGGGCGTCATCGAGTACGCCAACCTTGTGGTCGGCCGCATATTCGGCCGGACCAGCGATGACGCAACCGGCCAGCCCTACGCCAGCCTCTTTGAGGACGCCGCCGGCCGTGAGCGCATGGATGTCATCCGCGACGTGATCCGCACCGGCGAAGTCATCACCCTCGACGGGATGGTCAAGGGCCGGATGATCCGGTGTACCTTCCGTCAGGTCGCTGTTCCGGGAGGCCGCACGCGCGTGCTGATCGTTTCGCGGGCCGCGCAGGTTGCGTCCGAGATGGAAGCGGCCCCCTCCGGCCGCTACCTCAAGGCCAAATCTCCGGACTCCGGGCCGCTCGGCCAGCTCACACCCCGAGAACTCGAGATCCTGCGGCTGATCGGCCTGGGGCTGTCTACCGCCGCGATCGCGAAGAAGTTGCACCGCAGCGTCAAGACGATCGAGTGGCACCGAGTTTCGCTCGGGACGAAACTCGGCGTCACCAACCGCGTAGAACTGGCACGGATCGCCATCGCCGCCGGCCTGGTCGGCGTCGGTGAGGAATCCGAGACCGAGGCCAAGGCGGCCAAATCCGCGACCTGATGCCCTCCCAAGGGCCTCAGCACCCCCCGCGGCCGGTGGAAGCCTTGACACCGGAGCGTTCCGAGGTCATGATGTCTCCGTCGCGAGGGACTTGTGAAGAAGAGGCAGCGTCAACCTCACGCCCACCGTTCCAACGCACGCTCGCGTGCGGGGTGGCAGCGACTCGGGGCTCTGCTGGTCTTCCTCGCCCTCGTTCTGGGACAGACGCTCCTCCCGGCCTCCCACGATCACCCCGCCGACCACCGTCCGACCGAACTCGCTCACCATGACCACGATCATGGTGACGAACACCACCCAGCCACCTGCCCTCATGAAGGCGAGCACGAGCACGATCCCTCCACGTGCGGGATCTGCAAGCAGCTCCTCCTCGCCAAGAGCCTGGTCTCCGCGAGTGAACGCGAAGAGTTCATCGTCGAGTTCGTGGAAGTCCCCGATGGTCGCGTGATCGGTCTCGTCCACCGGGCCAAGCCCGAGCTGGCGACCGCTCCGCCCCGAGGCCCCCCGGCCACCGATCTCTGATCCACGGGTGTCGCCTTCAAGCCGAGATCGCCACGCGCGAGCCTCGGCTCCTTCTATTCACTTCCAAACAAGGATCCTCGGTTGCGACGACGCGCGTTCACACTCGTCGAGCTGCTTGTGGTCATCGCCATCATCGCCCTCCTCATCGGGCTTCTGCTCCCTTCGCTTTCGAAGGCCCGGAACTCGGCGAGGACGACCAAGTGCCTGGCGAACATCCGAAGCCTCGAGATCGCACAGACCCTCTACGCCGACGCCTTCAAGGGCTTCCTTGTTGACGTTGGCCTTGCGCACGGCGGTTCAGGCGATGAGAGCATCGCGTGGATCACCACCCTCCAGGACTACTACGACTCCCCGCTCTCCGTCCGCAGCCCGGGCGATGCGAGCGCGTACTGGCCGAGCGATTCCGGCGGCCAGGGCCTGCTCATCAACGGCAAGCCCCGCCGAACCAGCTACGGAATAAACAACTACCTCAGCCGGACCTACAACCCCGGAATCTCCGCACGCGAGCCCTTCGATCGACTCGATCGATTGCCCCGCCCAGACTCCACCGTCCAGTTCCTGCTCATGGCCGAGTCCGGCGACTACGCCGTGTCCGACCATACCCACGTCGAAAACTGGGGAGACGCCCGTCGCGCCCCCGGGCTCGCATCGACGCAGGTGTACATCCACAAATGGGGTGGTCAACCCCGCAGCGGCACCGGGCTCAGCAACTACGGCTTCCCCGACGGCCACGCCGCCACCTTCCGCTTCGACGCCGTCTACCTCGATACCACCAAGAACCGTTTCAACCCCGAAATCGCGAACTGATTCCACGGTCCCCCCCTCTCAACACCACAGATCGCCGCGGCCGCACACACGCCGACGGCTACGCTTGGAGCGTCATGCAACACACCGCGGCACTGCACATCTCAGGACTTCGCTTCAGGTACGCGGGCAGGGATCGCGCCGACGGCGAGAGTGGCGGCTACTCCCTCGACATCCCCGAACTCACGCTCGCGCAGGGAGAGCAGGTTCTCCTCACCGGCGGCTCCGGCACCGGCAAGAGCACCCTCCTGCAACTGATCGCCGGTCTCATGGACCCGATGGGCGGGACCGTCACCGTTGCCGGCACCAACGTTCACGCGCTGCGAGGCGCAAGCCGCGATGCGTTCCGCGGCAGGTCGATCGGGATGATCTTCCAGACGTTCAACCTTCTCTTCGGCTTCTCGGCGGAAGAGAACATCCTCGCCGCGCTGCTGTTTTCTTCCGTGCCCACGGGCGAGCATCGCAGCCGGGCCCGATCTCTGCTGGACAAGCTCGGGATCAGCAAGCCCCGCGCGCTGATCGAGCACCTCTCCGTCGGTCAGCAACAGCGGGTCGCGGTGGCGCGTGCGCTGGCGTGCGGGCCGGCCCTGGTCCTGGCCGACGAGCCGACCGCGAGTCTGGACCCGGAGAACAGTGACGCCGCCATGGAGCTGATCCAGACCGCCTGCGCGGATTCCGGGGCCGCGCTGCTGTGCGTAAGCCACGACCCCACGATCCGGAGCAGGTTCAAGAGGGTCGAATCCCTCGCCGCCCTGCGGGGCACTCCCGAGGGGGCCACGCGATGAGCGACTTTACGATCATCCTTCGTTCGATGCAGGCCCGCATGTTCTCCACGGTCACAACCGTGATCACCGCGGCCGTTGCGGTCGCCCTCATGCTGGTCATTCTCTCGCTCAAAGACGCGGGTCGAAAGGCCTTCGATCGCGGCAGCGGCGACATGCACCTGGTCGTCACCGCCGGCGGTTCGAGCCCGATGGTCGCCGTCCTGAACTGCGTGTTCTACGCCAACCCGCCGCGAAGCCCGCTGTCGTGGCCACAGTACGAACAGCTCGCCAAGCGGGCACCTTGGGCCTACGCGATCCCGACGCAGCAGGGAGACAGCTACGCGGGTCAGCCGGTGATGGCGACAACCAAGGACTTCTTCGCGAAGTTCAAACCCAACCCGGGCGAGGACTGGAAGCTCGCCGAGGGCCGCTTCTTTGAAGCGTCCTTCGAAGTGGTGGTCGGGGCTGCGGCGGCGAAGGTCACCGGACTCCGGATCGGGGAGAAGATCCACCTCACGCACGGCATCAAGCAGTCCTTCACCCTCGGAGATGCTTCCAAGAACGAGGGAATCCACGTCCACGACGAGTACACGTACACGGTCGTTGGCATTCTGGAGCCGACGGGGGGAAGCCACGATCGAGCGCTGTTCACCGATCTGAACAGCACGTGGATCATTCACGCTCACGACCGTCGCGTGCGTGAGAAGCCCGGCGTTGCCACGACCGAAGCGGACCTGCTCGACGAAGACATGAAGATCACCGGTGTGTACCTCCGACTGGTCACACGCGGCGGCTCCGACACGCCGGCGAATCTGCCCCAGGTCTTCGACTCGCTGCGTCGCGACGGTTCGCTCACGGTTGCGCAGCCGGCGCAGGAGATCGCGGGACTCTTCCGGATCGTGAGCAACATCGACAAGCTCTTCGTCGGCATCGCCGGCGTCGTTATGCTCAGCAGCGGCATCGCGATCATGCTCGCGTTGTACAACTCCATGGAGCAACGGCGCCGTCAGATCGCGGTCCTCCGCGTGCTCGGCGCGAGTCAGGGCCGTGTGTTCGGGCTGGTCGTCACCGAATCGGTCCTCATCGGACTGCTCGGTGCCGCCACCGGGGCCATTCTCGCCGTTGTGGGCGCCAACGCAGGTGCCGGGGTGCTCCGCCAATCACTCGGGCTGGTCATCACCCCCAGCCTGCCGCCGGTCGAGCTCGTCACTGTTCTGGTCGCAACCATTGTCCTCGCCGCGGTCGCGGGCATGATCCCCGCGGTGGTCGCCTATCGAACATCCGTGGCGAGGAACCTGCGTCCCCTGGGCTGAGGTGCTTACCATCCCGCCTGACGGAGATCCCCATGAAGACGTTCTGGCTATTCCTGTGCGTGCTGATGGTGTGCGGAATCTCGTTCGCCGCGTGGTCGGCGATGTCGGCATCCCGCGCCCGCGCCGCCGCGCTCCAGGCCGCCACTGTCGCGGCGCTCGAGGCCGATCGGGCTCGCGCAGCTGCCGCGGAAGCCGCGGCGAAGGCCGCTACTGGCTCCGCTCGAGTCGCCCCGCCGTCGATCACTCCACCCGCAGCGGTCCCGACCGCCGAAACCAAGATCGCCGACGCCGCGACCCCGGCACCCGCCGAAGCTCCGAAGGCCACCCCGGCGCCGGAAACGGCTCCCGTGGCATCCGCGGAGGCCCCGGACGCCGCGCCTGCTACGACGGACACCGCCAAGAGCGGCGGCACGGTCGGTGCGACAGACGGCAAGTTCGACATCGTGCCGAGCAAGATGGTGCCCCAGGAAGACGGCACGGTGCTCGTGGACGACACGTTCACGATCAAGGGTGACGGCAGCCCGGAGAAGCCCTTCGAGATTCCGTGGGAGTTGCTCATTGCCGCGGAGAAGTCCTACAACCCATCGGAGAAGCTGACGAAGATCCCGCAGGCGATCGCGATGCTCGACGGCAAGCGGGTGCGGATCACCGGTTACGTGGCGTTCCCCTTGTACGTTCAGGAGCCACGTGAACTGCTTTCGATGCTGAACCAGTGGGACGGCTGCTGCATCGGCGTGCCGCCGACGCCGTACGACGCGATCGAGGTGACGCTCAAAGCGGTGGTCCCGGAGGACGATCGTCTGGCGACGTTCGGCGTGGTGGAAGGCCGCTTCGGCGTGAAGCCGTACGTCGTCGGCGACTGGCTCGTTGGGCTGTACGTGATGGACGAGGGTTCACTCACCGCCAAGCAGTTCAACGGCGCCGGAACCTAAGCACAATCAGAGCCAGCGGCGCCTTCTGAAGAACGCGAGCATCCCGAACGCCGCCGTCGCGCACAGGGCTAGGCACGCGACGTACCCGTACTTCCAGCCGAGTTCGGGCATGTTCGCCGGCTGCGAACGGTCGAAGTTCATCCCGTAGATCCCCACGATGAACGTCAGGGGCATGAACACGGTGGCAATCACCGTCAGCACCTTCATGATCTCGTTCATCCGGTAGCTGGCGAGGGAGAGTTGCATCTCCATCAGCGCCGTCGCGATTTCGCGATGGTTGTCCACCAGGTCCATCAGCTGGACGCAGTGGTCGTAGCAGTCGCGCAGGTGGATCCGCGTCTCCTGAGTCACGAGGCTGCACTCGTCCCGGAGCAGTGTGTTCACCACATCCCGCAACGGCCAGATCGCCCGGCGCGTCGTCATCAGGCGATGACGCAGCGAGTAGATCACGTGGGTCATGGAGGCAGAACTCCCCGCGGCGATCTCTTCCTCGATCTTCTCGACCTCGTCCCCGATCTGTTCCGCGATCGGAAAGTACCCGTCGATCGCGGCATCGAGCAACGCGTACGACAAATAGTCCGCCTCGGCACCCCGGATCCGCCCGAGCGACCGGCGGATCCGGTCGCGCACGCCCCCGAAGCAATCGGTCCGGCCTTCCTGGAACGTGATCACCACACCATTCAGCAGAAACAGACTGATCTGCTCCGTCGAAACCGTGGAGTCTTTGTCCGTCGGCTCGGGCGCTCGGAACACGACGTACAGGTGCCCCTCGTAGGACTCGACCTTCGGCCGCTGGTACGTGTGAACGACGTCCGCGAGCGCCAGTCGATGAAACCCAAACTTGCGGCCCAGCGAGGCGATCAGGTCCGGATCACCCAGGCCCGTTACGTTGATCCACACCACCCGGTGCCGCCCGAGGTACTGGTCGAGGTCTTCCGGCCTCGCATCCCGGAGTTCCTGGACGGAATCCGGGCCGTACGCGATCACATCGATCGTCGACCGCAAGGCTTCCGGGTTGGTCACCAGCATGCCCGGCATCGCCCCCGGGGGCGGGCGGAGTTCCCGCCTGCGTCGGCTTCTCTTCCAGTTGAGGGACGTCAGCATCGACACCGTGGAAACTCCAGGCGGGCCCGCGACGGCGACCGCGGCAGAAGTGTACCCTTCCGGCATGAAGACCACGACTCGCGCCACCGTGATGATCCTGGGAGCACTCCTGCTCGGAGGCTGCCAGTCCGCGTACTACGGAACGATGGAGATGTTCGGTAAGCACAAGCGCGACCTCCTCGTCACCCGCGTCGAAGCGGCTCGGGAAGAACAGAGCGAGGCCAAGCAGGAGTTCACCGACGCGCTGACCCAGTTCACCGCCCTGATCAACCACGACGGCGGCGACCTCCGCAAGGCCTACGACAAGGCCAACGACGAGTTCAAGGACTGCGAGTCCCGCGCGGCCGCCGTGAAGAAGCGGGTGAAGGACATCGAGGACGTCGGCGGGGCCCTCTTCGTCGAATGGGAGCAGGAACTCAAGCAGTACAGCAGCGAGGCCCTCCGTCAGAAGAGCCAGACCCAACTGCGCGAAACTCGCGTCAAGTACGACGAAATGCTCGCCGCCATGAAGCGGGCCGCCGAGTCCATGGACCCCGTCCTCGCCGCCTTCAAGGATCAGGTTCTCTTCCTCAAGCACAACCTCAACGCCCAGGCCATCGCGTCCCTCAAGGGCGAGGTCACCCGCCTCGAAGGAGAGATCTCCACCCTCCTCGCGCAGATGGAAGCGTCCATCGCCGAGGCCGACCGCTTCATCCAGCGCATGGGCAAGGCCGAGTAGGAACTCATCCATGGGCGGCAACAGCTTCAACCACTACTCCCGCAAGGCCAAGAGCGCGATCAACCGCTTCTACGAGCACGCGGACACCCGCACCCTCAACGCGCTCCAGGAACTCGTCTCCGACCTCGCCCTCTCCGAAGGCGCAACAAAGGAGAAGCTCTGGACCAAGGCCCAGGCGCTCCTCGCCAAGGCGCAGGCCCCTGCGCCGGAAGTCGCCCGAGTGCTCGCGTCGAAGGACCTCAAAGCCCTCGCCGCGCTCGTGGGCAAGCTCATGAAACCGACGTGACCCCACCCCCGCTCCAGCCCACCGACCCGCGCCAGCAACCCCGCTGCCCCCGGTGCGGCGCACCGGGTGCCGGCGTCATCTGGGTCCACGGCCACGGCCAGTGCGCCCGGTGCGGCTGCAACATCATGCCCTGCTGCCAGCCCGAGCCGGACCCGCCGGAGGACGATGCCACACCAGGATCTGATCCAGAGGCTTGCGGCGGATGTCCGGCACCCGACACCCCTGAGCCGCGTACCCCACCGGGATGAGCAGGTACGGCCGCTCGTGCTCGGGACGCCCCAGCATTCCAGCGAGAAACGCCATCGGGCTCGGCGTGTGCGTCAACGTCGCCAACCCCGCGTGCTGGAGCGCCGCGAGCAGCATCCCCACCGCGATCCCCACAGACTCGTTGACGTAGTACACCTGCCCCTGCTTCCCGGTGCTGTCCGGGTCCCCCTTCATCAACTTGAACACCACGATCAGCCACGGCGCATCCTCAAGGAACGGCTTGGAATCGTCCGTCCCCAGCGGGGCCAGGTCCTTCAGCCACTCCTCGCCCGCACGCCTCGAGTAGAACTCCCGTTCCTCTTGCTCCGCCCCCTCGCGGATGCGCCGCTTGAGTTCCGGGTCCCCCACCACCACGAACCTCCACGGTTGCTTGTTCGCCCCGCTAGGTGCCGTCCCCGCCGCCGCGACCGCCGCCTCGATGACCCGCTCATCGACCGGCTGCCGGGAGAACGCTCGGACCGACCTTCGTCGCGCAAGAACCGACCGAAATCCCGAAACCACCTCCAGAGCGCTCGGCAAAGGCTGGAAGGGCTCGTAGGGCACTTCGGGAGAGGGGTTGATCATCTCCGCAGGACAACAAGAGCGGACTCGACTGAACTGACAGGGGGATCAGGCCGATAGCAATCGAGATGGCCGAGTCCGATCTCCCCCCAACCTCGGGCAACAACCGCCGCCGGCACGGACGTGTCCGGCTGCAGGACATTACCTGCAGTCTGGGAACAGTACTGGACCTTTCTGCCTCGGGCATGCGCGTGCGAACCCGCGGGAGCACCCCCGCCGCGAACACCGAGTTCGCGGTTTCCATCGAAGGACTTGACGAAACCATCGTCCTTCAATGCACCGTCCGCTGGTCCAAGCGCGCCGGTCTTCTCAGCCGCGAGGTAGGTCTTGAGTTCCTCAACCTGAACGCGGAAACCCGCCGCTGGCTCACCGAACTCGCCCGAACCTGCGCCCACAACGAGTTTGTCCGCCACCGTGAGTTGCACGACGAAGACGCGGCCTGACCGCAACCCTCGCCGCGACGGGCGGTACGATAACCAATCGAAGAGGAGGTTCCCATGGGCCGTCTGCGTCTGGTTGCACTCGCCGTTACCGCTCTTGGTCTCGCGTCGCCGGCGGCGCTGGCGTGGTCCATGCCGCTCCCCCAGCCCACGGACAGCGATACGTCGAACAAGACCATCGACCTCCGCCCGAAGTTCGTGAAGGGCCAGGAGGTCAAGTTCCGCATGACCATCCGCTCTCGCGCCGAAGGCGGCCCGGCCGAGGGTGACGAAGCCTCCAGCGGCGAGCAGGAAATGGTCATCCGCCTGAAGGCCAAGGAAACCAACCCCGACACCGGCACCACCCTCGAACTCGTGTACGACTCCCTGCGCATGAAGATGGGCGAGATCGAGTTCGACTCCTCGAAGCCCGCCGACAAGGGCGATCCCGTCGACGACATCCTCCGCAGCATCGTCGGGCTCAAGATGAACGTCCAGATGGACCCCAACGGCAACATCACCAGCGTCACCCACGAGGGCGGCGGCGGCCTCGGCGACATGCTCACGCAGCAGTTCACCGGCGCCGACGTGATCAAGGGCCTCTTCGGCCCCATCTCCACCCGTCAAGCAAGCGACGGCCGCGTCCGCGTCGGCGAATCCTGGAAGTCCGACGACGTCATGCGCGGCATGATGGGAAACACCACCCTCTCCATGACCCACACGCTCGAAAGCGCCCGAGGCAATCGCGCCACCATCAAGACCAAGGGCAAGGTCCTCATCGAGGGCAGCGAGGGCGCGGGCATCGGCTTCAAGGTCAAGGATTCCACCATCAACGGCACCACCGAGTGGGACACCGACTCCGGCATGCTCACCCGCATGACCCAGGACAACCGCATCGAAGTCGAAGCCCCCGACGAGAACGGCGTGCAGAAGACCCGCACAAACACGATGCGCGTCGAAGTCACCCGCGTCCGCTAAACCAGCGCCGGCCTCCCCATCGCCACCGAAACCGCGCGGATCGTCCGCTCGATCATCTCCCGCGACACGTCCAAGTGGCAGACCATGCGAATCCGGCGCACGCCACTCGGTAGCGCCAGCACATCCGCGTTCTTCAGCCGCTGGCACAACCCCGCCGCATCCACTGGCACCTCCGCCGCAACGTCGAAGAACACCATGTTGGTTTCCACCGACGCCGGGTCCAGTTCAATCCCCTTGATCTCCGCCAACCCCGCCGCCAGCCGCTGCGCGTTCGCGTGATCCTCAACCAACCGGTCCCGGTGATGCCGCAACGCATACAGCGCCGCCGCGGCCAACACACCCGACTGCCGCATCGTTCCTCCGAACATCTTGCGGAAGCGATGCACGCGTGCGATCGTCGCCCGGTCCCCCGCAACCGCCGAACCCACCGGCGCTCCCAGCCCCTTGCTGAAACAGCACGACACGGTGTCGAAGTGGTGCGCGTAGTCCGAGGGAGAAAGACTCGTACGTGCGCACGCGTTCCAGAGGCGAGCCCCGTCGAGGTGCCGCTTGAGCCCCAACTGACGCCCCCGCAGCGCGACCCGCGCGAGCTGATCGGTCGGCCACACGCTGCCCCCGCACTTGTTGTGGGTGTTCTCGATCCACAGCAACTTGGACGCGGGGAAGTGAATCGCCGGGTGCCTCATCGCCCCCTCGAGTTGATCCACGTCAAAGAACCCCTTCTCACCGCTCAGCGGCCGGAAGGTGCACCCCGAAAGCGCCGCGTATGCCGCGGTCTCGTAGTGCACGATGTGGCTGTCCGCGTGGCCAATGATCTCGTCACCGGGCTCGGTGTGGGCCCGGATCGCGGTCTGGTTGGCCATGGTCCCGCTGGGCACGAAACACGCGGCCTCCTTCCCGAGCAGTTCGGCGACGGTCTCCTGCAACCGGATCACGGTGGGATCATCCCCCAACACGTCGTCGCCGACTTCGGCTTCGGCGATCGCCTTGCGCATCGCGGGAGTGGGACGGGTGACGGTGTCCGAACGCAGGTCGATCACGGTGCTCATGCCCGATTCTAGGGGAGTTCGGCGAACGCCCGTCGAACGGCCACGATGACAGCCCAGCCTGCCCCGCGCAGGCTGCTCAGTTGCCGAAGTGGCAGGACCCGCACGCAACACCCCCGCCCCCAAGCGCACCACGAATGGCACGATGATTGCAACTCCTCCCATGCCCGCCCGGTTGGTCGCCACGAGGCGTCCACCGCAGACGGAACACCTCAAAAGGAGGCACATCATGACGTTCCTGACCCGCCGCAACATCAACCGTCCCGTGAACCCCTGGGCCCTGCTCGAACAGGTCATGGCCGAGCCCCTCCTGCATACCGCGTGCGAGCCCACCGACGCTCGATGCAGCCCCCTCGCCCTCGATGTGACCGAAGACGGCGAAGCGATAACCGTCGTCGCCAACGTCCCCGGGTTCACCCGCGACCAGATCGAGATCGAAGTCCACGAGGGCATCCTCTCGATCAACGCGAAGCGCGAGGAAGAGAAGGAGGAGAAGACCGCCGGGTACCACCGGCGCGAACGCTACTCCGGATCCCTCTCGCGCCGCGTCACCTTCCCGGCGCCCGTCGTCGAAGCCAACGCCAAGGCCGAACTCCGCGACGGCGTGCTGACGCTCCGCCTCCCGAAATCGCAGCAGAACGCACCACGCAAGATCTCCGTCAACTGACCCCTCCCGCGGCCACTTCCCACAGAGGTGGCCGCGACTTCACGAGCCCCGCGACACCTTCGACACCAACTCGCCCATCTCACGGTTGAGCGCCACGAATCCGGAGGCGCCCGCCGTCGAGATCGCGAGCGCGAAGGCGTACACGATGACCCCCGCAGGCAACTCGGCCGCGTCCAGCGCCTGGAACAGCGCCACCGACGCGAACGGCGCGATGATCCCGCGGATCCCGTTCAGCGTGAGGTGCGTCGCCATGTAGTGCGACGTCTCGCTCACCGGCGCAAAGTCAGTGTGTCCCAGGTTCCACGCGAGGTTGCCCCCGCCGAAGCCAAACCCCATCAGCGTCGTCGCCGCAACAATCAACGCGAGCGAATCCGTCGCCGCACCAGCGGTAAACAGCACGCCCGCCACAATGAACGTCCACGAGTGGATCGACCGGAAACGCACCACGTGCGACCGGTTCAGCAACTTCGCCCACAGCGGGATCGTCGCGGCCTGCACCAGCCGCGGCACCACGGTGATGATCAAGATGCTCGGCAGGTACGACAGCCCAAACTGGTCCTTCAGCAGCAGCACCGTCAGCGGCGGCAGCATCAGGTTGCCGAACCCCAGCACAAACAGGCAGCCCATGAACTTCGCGTAGAACTTGTCCTTGCGCAGAACGCTCCACACGCTCGACAGCCCCTGCCACGGCTTCATGATCGTGCGAGACGACTCCTCGCGAATCACGCGATGCTCCCGCCGCACGCGAAGCCGCGACAGCGAGACCACAGCGCCGATCGCGACCACCGCGGTACCGATCATCACCGGCGTAAACAGCTCCGGCGCGTGATCGAGCACAACCCCGATCGACAGACTCACCACCGCGATCGTCAGCACCTCCGCGAGACCGAAACGACCAACGATCCCCGCCCGGATCTCGCGGGGATAGTTCGCCCGCCAGATCGTCGGCCGCACCGTGATGATCCCCGACCAGCAGACCCGGGCCGCCAGCATCACCGCCATCAACGCCACCAACCCCACCGCCGAAACCGGCAGCAACGCCAGCGCGCACACACAGACCAGCACCCCGATCTGCAGCATGTTGATGAACGGGATCTTCCGTCGCCCCTGGTTCACCGGCGTCCATACGAACGACAGGATGTTCGCGAACTCCCCCGACGACCCCACAAACGCCACCGCGAACGCCAGCAGCCCCGCGGCAACCTCGGCATCAAACGACTGCTTCACGTACACCGACACAACGCCCGGCTCGATCGCCGCCAACGCCACCGCGAAGAACAGCGAGTTCACAAACTCCAGCCGAGCCGACCGCCGGCACATCAGCGGGATTCCCGCCGGTTCAGAGTTCGCGGACCTGGGTGCATTCGATCCGAACCGCAACACAGGGCCAAGCGTAGAGGCTGCTCGGGCGGGGTTCTCCCGGCGACTTCATTCGCCCTCCCGCCCAGCCGATGTGGGGTTGACGAGAGATTGGTTATTCACTGGGACACCGGACGCGGGCCAACCGCCGCGAGCAACCGAGCTCCCCTAGAGTCCGGGCCTCTCCATGAGCGAACACACCAATACCACCGCCGTCGCCGATAGCTCCGAGTACGTCCTGGGGACCGATGGGGACGAATCCGTCCGCCTCGGGCTCCAGCACCGGCTTTGGAGCGAATCCACACACCGCCTCTGGGAGCGTGCCGGGGTTCAACCCGGCGCACACATCCTCGACCTGGGCTGCGGTCCGGGCCACGCCGCGATCGACCTCGCCCAGATCGCCGGCCCCTCGGGTCGTGTCGTCGGGATCGACGAGTCCGCCGCGTTCCTCAAGCAACTCAACGACCAGGTGATCGCCCGCCGCTACCGGAACGTCGAACGGGTCCTGGGGGACGTCCAGGAACTCGAAGACGCCTTCCCCGGCGAGGCCTCGGTCTTCGACGTCGCCTACGCCCGCTGGGTCTTCTGCTTCCTGCAGCGCCCGGAGGACGTCGTCAAGGGGCTCGGCCGCCTCATGAAGACCGGCGGCCGCGTCGCGGTCCAGGATTACTTCAACTACGACCGCTCCATGACCCTCGCCCCCCGTCGCGAGGCCTTCTCCAAGGTCATCAACGCCGTCGCCGCCTCCTGGCGGGCCCGCGGGGGTGATACCGACATCATGGGCCGCCTCCCCGGGATGTTCGTCCGCAACGGCTTCCGGATCGACCACCTCGACGTCGTTCAGAAGATCGCCCGCCCAGGGACCACCATGTGGCACTGGCCCAACGCCTTCTGGCGGACCTTCACCCCCCGCCTGGTCGAAACCGGCTTCATCACCGAGGCCGACAAAACCGCCTTCGACGCCGCCTGGCAGCAGGCCGCCGCCGATCCCGCCAGCTTCATGCAGCTCCCGCCCGTCTACGAGTTGATCGTCACCAAACTCTGAAATACCGGGGCTCGGCACGCGGGAAGGGGTTGGGTCCCCTACGATTTGCCCGCAATGGCCGCACAGAACCCGCACATCCGTAACTTCAGCATCATCGCCCACATCGACCACGGCAAGAGCACACTCGCCGACCGGTTGTTGCAGGCCACCAACGCCGTCTCCGAGCGCGAGGCGAGGGAACAGATCCTCGACTCGATGGACATCGAACGCGAGCGCGGAATCACCATCAAGGCCTCCGCCGTCACCGTCTTCCACCACCACACCCCCGGCGAATCCTCCGACGAACTCGAGGTCGATGCCGCGGCAAAGTCCGGCACCGTCGACTCCGTCGGCTCCGGTGGCGAGGGCATCAAGACGCACGGCTCCCAGCTCTACATGCTGAACTTCATCGACACCCCCGGCCACGTCGACTTCAACTACGAAGTCAGCCGCGCCCTCAAAGCGTGCGAAGGCGCCATCCTCGTCGTCGACGCCACGCAGGGCGTGCAGGCCCAGACCCTCGTCAACGCCTACCTCGCCGTCAACGAGAACCTCACGATCGTCCCCGTCATCAACAAGATCGACCTCCCCAGCGCCCGCACCGACGATGTGGCGATGGAAATCGAGCAGACCCTCGGGTTCAAGGCCGAAGAATGCCTCCAGGTCTCCGCCAAGACCGGCAAGGGCATCCCCGAACTCCTCGCGGCAATCTGCGAACGCTTCCCGCCGCCCCGCCCCGCCGTCAGCAAGCAGCTCCGGGCCCTCATCTTCGACGCCGTTTACGACGACTACCGCGGCGTGATCGTCTACGTCCGAGTCTTCGACGGTGAACTCAAGGTCGGCGACAAAATCCGCATGATGGGCGTCGGCCGAACCTTCCAGGTCACCGAAATCGGCAAGATGAACCCCAAGCCCTACCGCCTCCCCGGCGGCAAGATCGGCACCGGTGAAACGGCCTACGTCGTCGCGGCAATCCGCTCGCTGAAGGACGTCCGCGTCGGCGACACCATCACGCTCGACATCGACCCCGCCACCGAAGCCCTGCCCGGCTACCAGCCCCCGCGCCAGATGGTCTTCTGCGACTTCTACCCCGCCACCGACGAAGAAGGCAGCGGCAGCGACTTCGAAGAACTCCGCGACGCCGTCGAGAAGCTCTCGCTGAACGACTCCTCCTTCACCTTCCAGCCCGTCCACAGCGAAGCCCTCGGTTTCGGCTTCCGCTGCGGCTTCCTCGGGCTCCTCCACATGGACATCATCCAGGAACGCCTCGAACGCGAGGGCAAGGTCCAGATCGTCCAGACCGCCCCCACCGTCTCCTACCACGTCCTCGTCCGCGGGCTCGACACCGTCACCGGTGGCAACAGCCAGGCCCTCAAGCCCGTCGAACCCGGCAGCGTGTTCATGACCAACGTCCTGCCGAACATGCAGCTCCTCGAGGTCCACAACCCCGCCGATCTCCCCAACCTCGGCCACGTCGAACAGATCCGCGAACCCATCTGCCGCATCGAGATCATGACGCCGAAGGAATACATCGGCGACATCATGAAGCTCTGCCTCGAACGCCGCGGCCTCTACAAGCAGCAGTCCTTCGTCTCCGCCGGTCGCGACATGCTGACCTTCGAGATCCCCCTCGCGGAAATCATCTACGACTTCTTCGACAAGATGAAGGGCATGACCAGCGGCTACGGCACGATGGACTACGAAGTCATCGAGTACCGCCCCGACAACCTCGTCAGGCTCGACATCCTCATCAACGGCGACCCCGTCGAAGCCCTCGCGATCATCGTCCACCGCGACAAGGCCGAGCAGCGCGGCCGTGTCCTCCTCAAGCGCCTCAAGGACCAGATCCCGCGCCACCAGTTCGAGATCCCGCTCCAGGCAGCCATCGGCGGCAAGATCGTCGCCCGCGAAACGATCAAGGCCTTCCGCAAGGACGTGCTCGCCAAGTGCTACGGCGGCGACGTCTCTCGTAAGCGCAAGCTCCTCGAGAAGCAGAAGGAAGGCAAGAAGCGCATGAAGAACGTCGGCAGCGTCACGATCCCGCAGGAAGCCTTCATGGCCGTGCTCGATCAAGGCGAATAAGCCCGCGTCCTCCCCAAAGCAAAAGGCCCTCGCATCAACGCCACGGCGTTTCTGCGAGGGCCTCTTTCATTCAATCACGACTCAGCAGGCGTCGGAGGTCACACCCGGTCGTTGCCACCGGGACCGCGTCCGCCACGAGGACCACGCATCTGACCCTCGGGACCACCACGACGTCCACCACGCATCTCATCACGGGGACCACCGAAGCCCTCGGGGCCACCACGACGTCCACCACGCATCTCATCACGCGGGCCACCGAAGCCCTCGGGACCGCCGCGTCCGCCG
>JBIKMF010000334.1:0-4762 GCA_044359425.1 Phycisphaerales bacterium | reverse complement strand
GTTGATCCGCCGGCGAACGACCTGTGCGCGAACGCGCTCGTGATCTCCGAGAATACGGATCGGGCCACTCCAGTGTGGACCGGCACCAACGCCGGTGCGCTGAGCGACGGCGACTTCCCGTGCTACCAGAACAACGTACCGCCGTTCGATACCAAGGACGTCTGGTTCAGGTACATCCCGAGCGCGACCGGCGTCGTCGAAGTGACCGCGACCGGCGGCGCGGGCGGCGCTGCGACGCCGATGCTCGATCGGTACGACGATGCGCTGGGATGCGGATCCTCGAGTGTTCAGTGCGTCGGTGGCGGCAGCATCGTGTTCGACGAAGGAACGCGCATGACATTCCCCGTGACGCAGGGCGAGCCGGTGCTCTTGGCGCTGGCGGTGTTCGCCGGGGCCGTTGGCCCCATGGAACTCAACGTCAACCTGTTTCCTCCCCCGTGCGCACTGACGATCCCCGGTGGTGCGACCCCGGAGAGCGAACTCGCATGCGGAGACGATACCAACGGCGGGTGCAACCTCGCGCCGCCTGCCTTCGACACCATCGCCAACGGGCAGACCGTCACGGGCACGCTGTTCGACTCGCGGACCCTCCGCGACACCGACTGGTTCGAGTTCACGGTGGACCGGCCATCGCGCGTCACGCTTACGTACAGCGCGCAGGCGCCGTCGGTGGTCTCGGTGCTGGCCCGACCGGACGCCCCCGACCAGTGCTTCAACTTCGTCAGCTTCTTCGGCGCGGATTCGGACTATGCACAGGGTTGCACCACCCGTGCCGCGAGCGGCGAACTCGAGCCGGGTATCTATCGCGCGGTGATCGCCCATCGGTTCTTCGACGGTCTGGTCTGTGGTTTGGGTTACGAGCAGTACTGGATGAGGCTCGATGTCGAACCGACGGGCGCGTGCCCCGCGGACTACAACCAGGACGACGGCGTCGACAGCGACGACGTGATTGCTTTCTTCGGCGACTGGGACGCGGGGAACAGCCTCGCCGACTTCAACGATGACGGCGGAGTCGACGCGGACGACGTCATCGCGTTCTTCGCCCGATGGGACGCGGGGTGCTGACGCCGAAGCGGCGTACATGGCAAAGCGATAAAGCGAAAACAGCACATAGGAACTGAGGCGAGAGCGCAAGCTCTCCGAGTCCAACAGGACATCATCCAGCCTCGTGCGGACCGGCCCCAACAAAAGACCCCGAGCTTCGGCTCGGGGTTCTTCTTTGATATCCGAAACACAGCTCCGCGTGCGGACGCGCTGCTGGTTCTCAGCACCCCAAATCCCACGCCCCGAAGAACTCGATGACGTCGTCGCCATCGACGCCGCCGTCGTTGTTGAAGTCGGCGGCGATCAGGCCCGAGTCCCAGTCGGCGAAGTACGCGATCACGTCGTCGCCGTCGACGCCGCCGTCGTTGTTGTAATCCGCCGTGCAGGGGTTCTCGATCGTGAACGACCAGCTCGCCGCGCCTCCCGCGGCACCGTTGCCCGAGGGGAACGCGGTCGCGGTTTCGCCGTCGAGCGACTGGCCGCCGTTGGCGGTGATGGTCTGCGCGACGTTCACCGTGTACGCGCCGGGGGCGAGGGACGAGGCGAAGGCCAGCGTCGCGCGCTGCTGCGTGGCGTTGTAGGAGTAGGTGAAGGGCACGGGGCCGCTCGGGCCGGTGACGGTGAACGCGCCGGCGGTCGCGGCGACGTTGTCGGAGAAGGTCACGGTGACCTGCGCGACGTCGAGGGGAGCGGAGGCGATCGCGGGCGTCGCGGCGATGATCTTGGGCGGGCCGGCGACGTACGCGGTCGACGTCTTGCCGGTGTTGAGGATCCAGTCGAACTCATCGAGCACGATGCCCGTGACCGCGCCGGGCGCAGGGACGAGGAAGTACTGGGAGCGGAGCGTGTTGTCGACGACCGAGGTGGTCGAGCCCGAGGCGGTGTTGATGCGGACGTCAACGGGCATCTTGAACGCGCCGTTGATGCCCCAGGTGATGTCCTGCGTCTGGTCGATGCGGAGGCGCAGGTAGGGAGCGCCGTTGATCGTCGCCGCCTGCCAGGAGTAGGTGTACTGCGGAGCACCACCGCCGTAGACCCATTGCTGGAAATACTCGGTGAGGTCGCGGCCGGAAGTGTCGGACATCACGGAGCGGAAGTCGTCGGTGGTTGCCGCGGAGCCGCTGAAGGCCGCGCGGTAGTCGGCGAGGCCCTGGAAGTAGGTGGCGTCGCCGAGGACGTGGCGGAGCATGTGGTGAACCCACGCGCCCTTGCGGTAGGAGTAGGTGCTGCTGAAGATACGGCTCATGTTGCCGATGGAGGCGTTGTAGACGTAGACGGAGTCGCTGACGGCGCCGGGACGACGCGCGGCCATGGCGGCGTGCAGCGCGGGGGTGCCGGAGCTGCCGGGCTTGCGTTCTTCCCAGAGGGCTTCACCATACGTGGCGGAGCCTTCGTTGAGCCAGATGTCGTTCCAGTACTTGCAGGTGACGTCGTCGCCCCACCACTGGTGGGCGAGTTCGTGGGCGGTGACGGACTCGTTGAAGGTTCCCTGGCCGGTGTTGGTCTGGTGCTCCATGCCGCCGCCGAAGGGGAACTGGTAGATGCCGTACTTCTCGTTGATGAAGGGGTACTCGCCGTACACGCCGCGGAACGCGGGGAACATGTCGATGACGCGGCTCCACGCGGCGCGGTTGCCCGGGTTGTCGCTGCCGGGGTAGATGTTGAACTCGACGGGCATGGTGCCGGTGCCGCCGCCGGCGAGGGGGTACGAGTAGGTGAGGGTCCAGGTGTTGTAGACGGTGGAGCAGAACGCCGCGAGGTAGGTGGACATCGGGTAGTTCGTCTCCCAGCGGTAGCGCTTGCGTGCGCCGCTGAGTGTGTCTTCTCCGATGAGGAGGCCGTTGCTGACGGAGCGGAGCGTGTCGGGGGCGGTGATGGCGATGCGCCAGGTCGACTTATCGCTGTTGTCGCCGGGTTGGAAGACGTCGCCGTCCTTTGCGGGGAACCACGTCGCGGCGAAGTAGGCTTCGCTGAGGCTGGCGACGATGGGGTCGCCGGCGCCGGTGGAACCGAACTCGATGGAGCCGAAGCCGCGCGAGACGGCGGTGCCGCTGTAGTTGACGCGGACGGTGAAGCGCTCGCCGACGTTGTAGGGGCGGTCGAGCGTGATGGTGCGGGCGTAGCTGCCGGAGGGCGGGCCGCTCATGGTGGCGGGGGTTGCGCCGTTGAGCGTGGCGGAGGCGGTGAAGTTGTTGCGGAGCATCACGGTGAACTGGGTGAGCCCGTTCACGCGTGACTCGACGAGCATGGTGTTGCTGCCGGAGATGAAGCCGGTGGAGGGGACGACCTCGAAGTCGAGGTCGTTGCTGATGAGGTCGGTGTCGGCGAAGGCCTCGCGGTCGCCGTAGGAGGGAGCGCGGGCCCCGTCCTCGCCGATGGGGAGGCCGGCGGCGGCGCGGAGCATGAGGGCGTGGGCCTTGCCGCACCCGCAGGTTTCACCTTCGGGGAGGTCGTAGCGGGAGATCTGCGCGTAGGCGGCCGTTGAGAAGAGGGCCGCGGCGAGCGGGATGTGCAGGTGTTTCATGGGGTTCTCGGTAAGGTTGTTCAGCAGCCCGCGTCCCAGTCGGCGAAGAAGGCGATGACGTCGTCGCCGTCGGTGCCGCCGTCGTTGTTGTAATCGGCCGCGTTGGCGTCCCAGTCCGTGAAGAACGCGATGACGTCGTCGCCGTCGACGTCGGAGTCGTTGTTCCAGTCGGCGGGGCAGCCGGGAGCGGGGCAACTGAAGACGCGGAGTGAGACGGCGTCGATGGCGACTTCGACGATGCTGCCCCCGTTGGTGGTTGCGGGGGAGATGGCGACATTGTCGCTGGTCGTGAAGCGGATCTTGAACTGGTTGGTGGCCGCGGCGGCGGGGATGGCGAGCGTCTTGGGGTACCAACCGCCGTGCTGTTCGTTACCGCCGTTGGGGCCGACCTGCTCGAGGGTTGTCCACGAGGTGCCGTTGTCGCCGGAGACCTGAACGAGGAGCCGGTCGTCGTCGGGGCTGGCTCCGGCGTTGTTGTTGAACCAGCGGGCGTAGGAGATCTCGGCGGGTCCACCGGAGGCGTCCATGGTGGGGCTGGTGAGGGTGACGGTGGCGTTGTCGACGTCGAACTGGCCGACGGTGGTGCCGGCGCGGGGGTCGGTGGAGAACATCTGCCCGTTGCCGTCGAAGTCGGAGGTGGGGGCGGCGCCGTTGGTGTCGAGTTGGGCGCCGCGAACGAAGCCACCGACGGAGGTGCCGGTGCCGATGGGGGTCTGGACGGCGACCCAACCGAGGTTTGTGCCGAAGGTGTCGGTGAAGCGGACGGTGGAGCCGGAGGCGGCGAGGGTGGCGTAGGAGACGGCGGGTGCGCCGGTGGGGCTGTAGGCGAAGGAGCCGCCGACGGCCTGCGCGGAGAAGGAGTAGGAGACCTGCGCGCCGCAGGCCGGGGCGGGGATGGTGGCGAGGTACTGGTTGGGACCGATGCGGGTCATCGGGACGTTGGTGTTGGAGCCGGCGTCGATGCGGTAGGTGAGGACGCCGGTGTTATCGATCGGGGTGCCGGAGAGGCCGACGACATTCACGCGGATGTCGATGGGCGTGCCGGGGTTGACGGTGGCGGCGGGCAGGCCGTCGGGGAACGCGAAGTCGAGGAGCGTGAGGGGGGGCGCATCCATGTTGTGGGCGGTGAAGCCCGCGTTGATCTGGGTGTAGTGGGGCGTCCCGTTGTTGATGTTGCCGTCGGTGTCATCGAGC
>JBIKMF010000039.1:0-16894 GCA_044359425.1 Phycisphaerales bacterium | reverse complement strand
CACCCGCTCCTGCATCAGCGGATCGAGCGCCGTCGTCGGTTCATCCAAAATCAGCACCCGCGGCTCGTGCGCGAGCGCGAGGATCAGCCCAAGCTTCTGCCGCATCCCGCGCGACATCGCCCGCACCTTCACCGAGAGGTCCAGCTCCAGTTCCTCCGCGAGCTTCTTCCCGTTCGCACGGATGTCGATCCCACGGATCTGACCAAACAGATTGAGAGCGCTGTTCCCCGAGAGCCAGTTCCACAGCCGAAGGTCCCCCGGAATGGCCCCGACCCCCGCCTTCACCAGGTGACTCTGCTTCCAGCAATCAAGGCCGAACACCCGCGCCGAACCCGAGGTCGCCTTCATGAATCCGAGCAACACCCGGATCGTCGTCGTCTTGCCCGCACCGTTCGGCCCCAGAAATCCATACAGAGCCCCCTCCCCGATCGTGAGGCTGACTTCGTCGATGCCGCGGCGAGTGCCGTACCGGCGAGTAAGGTTGTCGATCTCGATCACTGCCATGGCCGGAGAGGGTAGGTATGCTGGAGCAATGAGCGATTTCATCCGGCACGCGGCGATGGTCTTCATGGGAGCGGGAACGGGAGGCGTCGCCAGGTTCGCCGTGGGCGAGGCTCTCCGCGAGTGGATGCCACGTGCGACGTCCGCCTTCCCTTGGCCGACACTTCTGATCAACGTCAGCGGCTGCCTCGCGATCGGCTTGCTCGCCCCAGTGCTCAAGGACGATGCCAAAGCCCTGGTCATCGTGGGCATACTCGGGGGCTACACGACGTTCTCCGCGTTCGGAAGGGAGACGCTGGAACTGTGGACCACGGGTCGATCCGGTGCCGCGCTCGCCTACGTCGCTGCGAGCGTGACCCTCGGCCTTGCCGCCACCGCACTGGGCTCGTGGTGGACCACCCCGCGTCTCGGCGCGTGATCGCCACACGTCAGGCGCGCGTTCCCTCGAGCACCGATTGCCAGAAGTACCCGTTCACGAAGGCGGAGTAGAGCAGGAACGCGAGCGACCGCTGCTCCTTGGGGATGGAGAACCACATCGATCCGAAGACAATCGGGGAAACAAGCAACGGCCGGAGCCAATGCCACCAGCCGCCATCCAGGGGCGGCTGACCCGCGTCCAGGTTTGACATCACGGTTCTCGCGATCATCCCACCGACCAGCACCACGAGCGCGCCGCCGGCTTCGAGGATCCCCGGCAACTGGGCCTTGATCTGTTTCCAGTAGAACCAAACCGCGACCCCAGCGCCGATCGCCGTCACCAACGAGAAGACTGTCAGCACGATCTCGCCCGGCCCCCGGGCCGCGAGGCTCTCCGTATCGAGCGTCGTTGAAACGAAACGAAGGACGACTCCCAACCCGCAGACCACAACCACCACCCAAGCAAGCTTGGAGCGCACGCCACACCTCCTCTGTCCGCACGCGGCGCACACACGCGGCTCCATTCTGTACGCATCCTCCGACCGCGTTGTTCCCCCCGTGGCCACCCCCCAAAAGCACAACGCCCCTCCGGGATTGGAGGGGCGTCGGGGATGAGCAATCGGGTCGCTGTCGGTCTTACTCCACCGGCTCGAGCTCACGCTCGCGGTGCTGCATCTGAGCCTTCAGACGCAGGAGAATCGACGAGTGCATCTGGCTGACGCGGCTCTCGGAGAGGTCCAGCGTCGAACCGATTTCCTTCATCGTCATGCCCTCGTAGTAGTAGAGGACGACGATCAGGCGTTCGGCGCGGGAAAGGCCCTTGGTGAGCAGATCCTTGAGGTCGCGACGCTGAACATCGATGATCGGATTGCTCTGCGATTCGTCGCGGATCACGTCGATCTCGCGGACATCGCGGTTGCCGTCCGACGGGAAACACCGCTGCGTCAGGCTCCGCGTCGAAACCGCGTCGCCGTCACGCTTGAGCTTCTCAAAGTCGTCCCCCTCGACGTTCAGAATGCCCGAGATCTCGTCGTCCGTCGCCGGACGCCCGGTGCGCTTCTGAATCTCCTGACGAGCCTGCTCGATCTTCGTCGTCCGCGAGCGAACCAGCCGCGGCACCCAGTCCATCGAACGCAGTTCGTCGAGGATCGCGCCGCGGATACGCGTCGCGCAGTACGTCTCAAACTTCACCTTCCGCTCGAGATCAAACGCGTCGATCGCGTCCTTGAGCCCGAAGACGCCGGCCGACATCAGGTCTTCGAGATCGACCTCGTCGGGCAGACGGGTGTAGATGCGTTCGGCGTTGTAACGAACGAGGTGGAGGAACTTCTCCATGAGGTAGTTCCGGAGCTCCTCGGTGCGAGCCTCCTGGTACTCCTTCCACACGTCGTTGATCGGGAGTGCATCCCACTTCGTGCGCTTTCTCGAAGCCTCGGCGTGCCGAGCGCCAAAGCGAGCATTCGCACGAAGTCCACCACGCATCGTTTTCATTGAGGCCATCGGTCGACTCCTTGACCATCTCCGGGCGTGCCCACCAAACTCCCGCACGCCGCCACAGCTCAAACTGCCAGACGCTCATCCTTGAGCATTGACGGGGGCAGTATACAGATGCAAACCCACCCCGCGTCAACACCCCCATCGAAACTACGACGTTCTTTCCACCGGCGTAACACCGCCAGCCGCTGGCGGTTGAGAACCGGTGGATAACTCAGGAATCGGATTCGCCGCGCGGTAACCGTCCAGGTGCGCCGTCACGGCCTTCGCCGCGATCGACCCAACCACCGTGCCCACCACGTGGCAGAACAACATGCAGAAGATGGCGCGAAGCAAGACCCCGGAAGCAGGATTGCCCGCACTCAGACCGGCGACCACCGCGACCGTGAAGCCGGTCAGCGAGAACGCCGTTGCGATCACCTTTGGGGTGGTATCCACTCTCTGTTCAACTCCCGCGGAGGACTCCCCGCACGCATGACGTCCCCCGCCCTCGGTCTATCGGCGCAGAAATGAAGCCACTTTCCCAGATCACGCGATTTCTGTGCTCGTCGGGCGCAAGAACGGCTCAAATTGTGTTATCGGGCATCAGCCCCGGCCAAGGATGCGGGCCCAGAACCCGCTCGGACGCCCGGACTTGGGGATGAGCCCGACCTGGAGCCGGTCCCTCAATCCGCATGCCAACGCCCGCATGTCCTTGCTCGCCCCCGACCCCGGATACGACAGCACAAACGGTGACCGCTCCCGAACCGCCCGACTCACCGCCTCATCCCGTCGCACCGACCCCAAATGGTCCGGCCTCATCCCCAAAAACCGCTCCGCCACCCCCGCGATCCGCTCGTGTGTCGCCACACCCTCCCGGACGCTCGCCACCTGATTCACCACCAGCGCCGTCTTCGCCCCCCGACGCTGCAGCGGCCGTGTCGCTTTCACCATCGCATAGGCGTCGGCAATCGACGTCGGCTCCGGGGTTGCGACCACCAGCGCCAAGTCCGCCGCGGCAACGAACGAGAGCACCGATGCCCCAATCCCTGCGCCCGTGTCGATCAGCACGATATCGCTGTCCGATTCCAGGTCGATCAACTGCGCGACGAGCGACTCCCGCTGCGCGGCCGTGAGTTCTGCGATCCGGGGGAGCCCCACTGCTCCCGGGATCAGTCGGACCCCGGCCGGACCCGCGACCGCGAGCTGGCGGAGGCCGCGGCGCTCGCCCGGCCGCCCCTCGATCGCGCTCTCGAGGCGCGTGGTTGGGGTGATGCCACAGAGGAGGTCGGCGTTAGCCAGCCCGAGATCGGCGTCGAGCACGGTCACCCGGGCCCCGAGCTGAGAGAGGGCGATCGCGAGGTTGACCGCGATGTTCGTCTTGCCCACCCCACCCTTGCCGGAGGTGATGGTGACGACGGGGCAGCGGCGGCGGGCGGCGGGTTCAGCCTTGGCGGCGTCGCCGGTCGAGATCGGGGCGGCCTCACGCCACTCGCGGACCAGCTCTCGGAGCTTGGTTGCCTGGTCGTGAGACACGTTAAGTGCTTGAGCGACAACAGCTTCCTGCGTCATCACGGGTGGCGGCGGGGAGACCATGGTCATCGGGAAAGCACCCCTTCGAGGACCAAGGTAGCCAGCCGGCGGGCGTCCGCGATCTCGAAGTCGTCGGGGACCTCTTGGCCGGTGGTGATGTGGCTGATCGGCAGCCCCGCGGCGTGGGCGATCGAGACGAGGGAGCCAAAGCCGACGGCTTCGTCCAGCTTCGTGACGATCATCCGATCCGGGGAGGCGGGCTTGAACCGTTCGATGGTGCTCAAGGTGACCGCCTCGGCCATGGCGGCCGAGACCACCAGGTGGGTTTCATGGGGGGCACCGGCGGCGATGAACTGGCGCAGCTCGTCCAACCGGGAAGCGTCGTGCTGGGACCGGCCGGCGGTATCTATAAGGATGACATCGAACCCGGCGAACGACTCCGCGGCGGAGGCCAGGTCCTGGGGGGTCATGGCGACCTTGACGGGGAGCCCGATGATGTTGGCGTAGGTTCGCAGCTGATCGACTGCCGCGATGCGGTAGGTGTCGGCGGTGATCATCGCGACGCGCCGGTTCATGCGGAGCTTGTAAGTGGCGGCGAGTTTGGCGATGGTGGTGGTCTTGCCGACGCCGGTGGGACCGACGAACGCGATGGTGAGGGGGCGGCCGTCGGGCTGGGTCGTGAGCTTGGGGACTCCCCCTACTACGGGGAGCATGCCACTCAGCACGCGGAGCGCGGCATCGCGCAGAGTGGGGGCCGAGTGGAGATCGGCGGCGGAGGCGTCTTCGCGGATCTTGGCGATGCAGCGTTCGGCGAACTCGGGGGCCATGCCGCCTTTTTGGAGGAGCATGTAGAGTTCCATCAGCGGTTCGGGGAGGCCGCCGAGGGAGAGGAGGCCAGACTGGGCGTTGCCCGAGGGGCCGGCGGGGCGACTGGCCTGTAAGAGCTGGCCTACCAAGGACTTGATCGAAGCGATCTCGGCCTTGAGGTCCTCGGTCGCGGCACTGGTGGCGGGGGCAACAGGAACGGGGGTGTGCGGGAGACGGGGCCGAGCGGCCGGGGCCGGGGGGAGAGGGGAGTAGGTTTGGGGTGACGGCTGCGGAAGGGGCGCGGGTGCGGCGGGCCTGGGGGCACGGACCTGAGGCTCAGGGGCGCGGGGCGCGGGCGGCGCGATGGGCCGGGGGGAGGGCGCGTGGATGGAGTCGAAGCGGGCGGGGGTGAAGTCGGAGGCGGGCGCGGGGTCGCGCGGCTTGAGGCGCGGACCGGCGACGTCGGTGCTGTCGGACGCGGTGATCTCGACCATTTGGCGCCCGCCGACACCGAGCACGCCGCCGACTTTGTAGGTGCGGGCGTGGAGGATGACAGCATCCTTCCCGAGGTCTTTCTTAACCTCCACGAGCGCCTCGGCCATTGTGGGCGCGCGGTAGGTCTTGAGATTCATGCTCGCCATCCTGGCTCCTTCATCCCCGTCTCCGACGGGGAACGACTGACCAAGCGCGAAACACAGCGCCGAACGAATGACGGATCATAACGGGTCCGAACGAGTTTCGCTAGGCCGCGGCACCGGCGGTTTCGCGCTTGGTGGACTCGGCTGGTGGCGGGGCGACCAGCGCGAGGGATTCGACTTCGATTCCGGTGGTGATTTCGTTGTACCCAAGTACAGCGACGGTGGGGAGATGGGGGTCGAGGATCTGCTTGACGACGGCGCGAACCTGGGGCGAGGCGATGACGACGGGGTGGTAGCCGAGTGTGGTGACCTGCTTGAGGGCGGTGAGCACCTGGCCGGCGACGCGGGAGGCGACGCGGGCGGGCATGTTGACGGTGGTGCCGGCGGGTCCGCGGTCGATGTAGGCGGAGATGAGTTCTTCGAGGGCGGGGTCGAGGGTGACGCAGGCCAGCTTGAGGCCGTTGTCGGAGGGGGCGGCGTACTGGTTGCAGATGGTGCGACGGAGGGCGTTGCGGACGTACTCGGTAAGGACTTCGAGGTCCTTGGACTTGGGGCCCCATTCGGCGAGGGTTTCGAGGATGGACTCGAGGTCGCGGATGGGGACGCGTTCGCGGAGGAGGTTCTGAAGGATCTTCTGGAGTTCGATTGGCTTGACGATGGGGCCGAGCGTTTCCTCGACGATCTTGGGGGCCTTGAGTTTGAGTTGCTCTGTGAGGTTGTTGACTTCGTCGCGGGTGAGCAGTTCGTCGGCGTGGCGGCGGACGAGTTCGGTGAGGTGGGTCGCGAGGACGCTGCTGGGGTCGACGACGGTGTAGTTGAGGGTTTCGGCGCGGGTCTTGAGGGACGGGTCGATCCACCATGCGGCGAGACCGAAGGCGGGCTCGCGGGTGGGTTCGCCGTCGACGGGGCCGGAGGCGATGCCGGAGTCCATGGCGAGCATCATGCCGGGGCGGGTCTGACCGGTGGCGATGGGGTTGCCGCGGATTTTGATGCGGTACTCGTCGCTGCCGAGTTGGAGGTTGTCGCGGATTCGGACGGAGGGCATGACGAAGCCGATTTCGGCGGCGAGTTGGCGGCGGACGGCGGTGATTCGTTCGAGGAGGTCGCCGCCCTGGGACGTGTCGACGAGGCTGACGAGTCCGTAGCCGACTTCGAGTTCGAGGGTGTCGACCTTGAGGAGCGACTCGACGGGGGGAGGGTCGGGGATCTTCTGGACGGAGGCCTCGGCGATGGTGGCTTGCTGCTTGTTGTCGCGTGCGCGGTTCATGCCCCAGGCCAGGGTGCCGAGAGCGGCAGCGGCGGTGAGGAGCGGGATGGAGGGGAGTGGCGTAAGGGCGAGGAGGGCGAGGAAGACGGCGGTGATGGCGAGGCCGCGGGGCTGGCTGGAGACCTGGTCGGCGAGTTCGGTGCCGAGCTGTTCCTTGCTGCCGGAGCGGGTGACGATGAGTGCGGAGGCGATAGAGATGACGAAGGAGGGGATCTGGCTGGCGAGACCGTCACCGATGGTGAGCTTGGTGAAGACTTCGGCGGTGGGACCGGCCTCCCAGCCGCGTTCGATCATGCCGACGGCGAAGCCACCGAGGATGTTGATGAAGGTGATGATGATGCCGGCGATGGCGTCGCCACGCACGAACTTGCTGGCACCGTCCATCGCACCGAAGAAGTCTGCTTCCTGACCGACGCGTTCGCGGCGGCGGCGGGCTTCTTTTTCATCGATGATGCCGGCGTTGAGATCGGAGTCGATGGCCATCTGCTTGCCGGGCATGGCATCGAGGGTGAAGCGTGCGGCGACTTCTGAGATGCGGGTTGCACCCTTGGTGATGACGACGAACTGAACGACGTTGAGGATGAGGAAGATGACGATACCGACGAACAGGGAGCTTCCGGCGACGAAGTTGCCGAAGGCCATGATGACGTGGCCGGCGATGCCCATAGCTTCTTCGGCTGTGGCGGCGTCGGCGGAGAGGATGAGGCGGGTGGAGGCGACGTTGAGGACGAGCCGGAAGAGGGTGGTGGCGAGAAGGAGGGAGGGGAAGACGCTGAAGTCGAGCGGGTGGTCCATGTAGATCGTGGTCATCAGGATGATGATCGCGAGGGCGATGTTGAGGGCGATCAGGACGTCCATGATCGCGGGTGGGAGCGGGACGAGCAGGACGGCCATCATCAGGATGAACCCGATGGGCACGATGTAGCCGCGGTACTTGCTGAGGGTGTGCATCCACGAGGGAAGCAGACCGGGCGGGGAGTTGAGTGCGGGCTGGCTCATGAGGGATCAGTGTTCAGGCGGCCTGGGCCTCGAGGCGGTAGACGTATGCGAGGATTTCGGCGACGGCCTCGTAGAACTCGGGGGAGATCTCCTGACCGACGTCGACGTTTGCGTACAGGGCTCGCGTGAGGGGTGGTCTTTCGACGATGGGGACGCCGTGGGAGATGGCGACCTGGCGGATGCGCATGGCCATGTGGTCGACACCTTTGGCGGCGACACGGGGTGCTCGCATGGTTTCGGGGTCGTACTCGATGGCGACGGAGTAGTGCGTGGGGTTCGTGAGGACGACCTTGGACTGTGGAACTGCGGAGTTGATCCGCTGGACGGCGAGGTCTCGCATCATGCGCATGCGGCGGGCGCGGATCTGGGGATCGCCGTCCATGCTGCGGCGTTCCTCCTTGACTTCTTCCTTGGTCATCTTGAGATCTCTCGTGAGCTGCCACTTGTGGTAGATGAAGTCGATGATGCCGATGGTGATGAGGAGGACGAGAAGTCGGGTGGCGAGTTCGGCGAGCATGGAGCCGATTTCGACGAGCGATCCGGCCGCGGTGAGCTTGGGAAGTTCGACGATGCGAGGGCCGGCTGAGCCGATGTAGGACCAGGCGGTGAGGAGGACGGCAACGAGCTTGAGGATGCTGACGCCGGACTTCGCGGCGCCACGGACGCCGAGGAGGCGCTTGAGCCCCTGGATGGGGTTCAGGCGGTCGAGCTTCGGTGTGAGGGGTTCGACCGTCCACAGGCCGCCGGTCTGAATGACGTGGGCGAGAATGCCCACGATGAACATGCCGCCGAAGACGGGCGCGGCTGCGATTACGGTTTCGAAAAGAACAGAGCGGAGGAGGGGGCCCACGGTGCCGACATCGATAGCCTCGTGACCGGATTCGAGCGATCGTTCGAGAACGACTCGGAAGGCGCGGACCACGCCGCTGCCGAGGGTGGCGAGAAGTATGAGTGCGGCGGTGAGGTCGAGTGCACCGACGAGGTCCTGGCTCTTGGCCACCTGCCCGCGTGAGCGGGCTTGCTCGCGTTTGCGCGAGGTCGGGAGTTCGGACTTGTCGCCCATGTCTTCTGCCATAGTTCCTCGATCAGTGACCGACCGTGCGTACCCAGCCGACGGCGAACTCGACGGCGTCGTGGATTTCCTCGGAAGATGCCTCGTTGGCGGCGTACGCGGAGAAGAAGAGCATGCTGATGCCGGCGACCGCCTTCGCGGCGAATCCGACGGACATGATGTTGATCTGCGGCATGGTCTTTCCGATGGCACCGAACGTGACGCTGAGGAGCAGCACGATGGCGGTGATCGGGCTCGAGATACGGAGTGCAAGCTCGACCCCGGAGGCGACGAGCCCGAGCACGGCGTCGACCGGCGTATGACGGAGTCCGAATGCGCCGACGGGGACATTCTGGAAGGAGGCCATGAGCGAGCCAACGACCTGCTCGAGGCCGCCGGATGAGAAGAAGATCGCGAGGCCGCCGAAGTAGAGCAACTGACCGAGGATGTCGGCGTCTTCGTCGGCGGCGGGGTTGTACACACGGCCGATCGAGACGCCCATCTGGTGACCGGCGAGCGCGCCGGAGGCTTCGAGCGCCAGGAGCGGGATCGCGACGATTGTCCCGAGGATGAACCCGATCGCGGCTTCTGACACGACGAGCGGCAGGAGGCCGAAGAGGTCGGTTGAGCGCGGGGCGAAGGATGTGGCAGGGCCGAGTGCCGGGAAGATGGCCACCGCGAGCATGAGCGTGAGGAGGATCTTGTGGCGTGGCACAAGGGCCGTGCTGGCGAGCATCGGAGTGGTGATGAAAACCCCCGCGATGCGAATGACGACCAGCAGGAAGGGCACGGCCTTCTCTGACAGGTACTGCATTGCATCGACGCTGGCGGGCATCGCAGCTCCGGGGCGAACGGGGTCAGGCGAGTCGGAAGAGTTCGGCGGCGTACTCGACGAGCCGCAGGAGGATCCAGGGGATCAGCAGGATGGCGACGATGAGCATGGCCCCGATCTTGGGGATCATGCTGACCGTCTGATCCTGGATGGACGTGATGCTCTGAAAGAGGCTGATGAGCAGACCGACCAGCATGCCGGCGAGCACGATGGGCGCGACGATCTTCATGGCGATGAGGATCGCCTCCCGGACAAGTTCAACCGCGCCGTCGTCGTAGACCACGAGAACCTCCAACTATCCGAGGAAGCCAGGGGGCGAAGCCGACAGGAGTGACACGGCCGCGACGCCGGGCGCCACGCTATCCATAAGGCTTCCGACGATGAGGGCCCAGCCGTCAACGAGGACGAAGAGCAGGAGCTTGAACGGAAGGCTGATCAGCACGGGGGGGAGCATCATCATGCCCATGGCGATGAGCATGGTGCTGATGACCATGTCGATCACGAGGAAGGGGAGGTAGACGCGGAAGCCCATGAGGAAGGCGGTCTTGAGCTCGCTGAGCATGAACGCGGGGACGAGGCTCACCATGTCGACGTCGGCGCGGGTGAGCTTGGTGGGGTCCGAGATGTCGATGCCTCTGCGTTCCATGACCATGTACAGGCTGGACCAGTTGCCGGTGGCTTCGATCTGGTTGAACATGAAGTCCCGCATCGGCTGCTTGGCCTTGGTCCAGAGTTCGTCGTAGGTGGTGATCTGCCCGGCCCGGTAGGGCGCGATGGCCTCGTTGTTGATGCGGTCGAGTGTCGGGGCCATGACGAGCATGGTCATGAACATGGCGAGCGCGGTGATGACTTGCGGGGGCGGGATCGACTGCGCACCCAACGCCTGCTTCAGCAGACCGAGCACGATGATGATCCGCGTGAAGCAGGTCATCATCAGCATGATGGAGGGCGCAAGGGAGACGACCGTGAGCACGACGAGGATGTTCACGACGGTCGAGAGGCCGCTGCGGTCGGGGATCTCGTCGGCCGTGCGGCGTGGGCCGATCATCGACTGCGCCTGGCCGCTACCGCCGAGGATGTCACCGGCGCCGGCGAGGATCTCGATCGGATTGATGGAGTCGGCAGCGGACATGGAACCGGGCGATGACATACTTGCCGCGGCGGGCGAACCGGGCGCGGGTGGCCCGTAGACGACCTGCGCGTGCGTTGCGAAGCCGATGACGAGTGAACAAAGGACCGCGAAAAGGCGGGTGAACGGCATCACGCGGCACCCCCTGAGATGCGAGAGAGGCGTTGGCGGAGCGACGAGACGCCGGGTAGATCAACGGCCGGCTGCACGACGGTCGCGGTGCGACGGTCGCTTTCACGGAGGATCTTCTCGAAGGTCTTGGCCTTTGAGGCTTCCTCATCGTCGCGCGTCTTGATGAGGATTGAGGCGACTTCTTCGGGATCGGTGATCTCGCAGAGGGTCTGCATCCCGACGCCACCCGTTCGCGTTGATGACTGGGAGATGAGCAGGACGCGACGGTCGACCTTGAGGAGCACGAGGGTCGAGCCGCGGGAAACGGGGTATCTGCCGAGGACGGAGAGGACGCCGGAGGGTGCGCGTCCGCCGGCTCCCATGGCGCCCATGAGTCCCCCACTCTTCGCGGAGGCGACACGGAAGGCGTAGCCGCAGGCGGCGATCATCGCGAGCACGCCGGCGAGCGGGAGGATCATGCCTCCGATGACGCCCCGGCCTGAAGGCTCGGCGGCGGAGGGTGAGCCGTCATCGTGGACGAGTGGAGCGGGTCCGAGCGGGCGGTTCTCCTGAGCGGCGGCAACCTCGAGCGAGAGCAGGCTCGCGAGCATGGCGACAGACAGGATGATGGACGTTCGCTTCATATGGCCATCCTGGCCCGAGTTCGCGGCGACTCCGTCGCCGGTTGACGTGATCAGCCCGCGGCGGCTTCCTGGGAGTGAGCGATGATCTCGTTGATGCGGACGCAGAAGTTGTCGTTGAGGACGAGCACTTCGCCGCGGGCGACGTGTCGGTCGTTGACGAAGATGTCGACGGGGTCACCGGCGAGCTTGTCGAGTTCGACGACAGCGCCCTCGGAGAGCTTGAGCACGTCCTCGACGAGCATGCGGGTGCGGCCGAGTTCGATCTTGACGTTGAGGTTGACGTCGGCGAGGAGTTCGATCGCACGGGTGGCCTGGGGGTCGTTGCCGTACTCGAACTTGGGCATCGCGAAGGGGGTCGCGCCCGCGGGCATCTGCGGCTGGGTTTGTTGGGGAGGCTCGGGATCGGCAGCGCTGCTGGCGAGGTCACCGAGGCTGGCGATGGCGTCGGTG
Organism: Phycisphaerales bacterium; assembly: GCA_044359425.1. Classification (GTDB taxonomy): domain Bacteria; phylum Planctomycetota; class Phycisphaerae; order Phycisphaerales; family UBA1924; genus JBEIUO01. The sequence continues at coordinate 5,042 of JBIKMF010000039.1, read as the reverse complement.
GCGGCCTTGAGGGCCTGCGTTGCCATGTCGTTCGGGTCGGGCGCTGCGGGCGAGGGCTGAGAGTCTTCGGCCATCCGTGGCCTCCTTGAAAGCGTGACGGCCCCATCCAAGGGCTGTCGCCACGAGAGGGAATCTCGCGGTTTCGCTGGTATCGGCAGGCGCGCGCGGGGGGGCACAGAAATGGTGCGCAAGAGCGGTCGATAGTCCGAGAATCATGCGCGGGGCCGGCGCGGACACCGGCAGAACCTGCGCATCAGTCGGCCGGGAAGCCCTTGCACTTGGGGATGACGACGCGTTCGAAGCGTTCGTGGCCTTCGGCATCCTTGCCGAGGGCGTGGGAGATGTAGGCGGAGACCTGGCGTTTGATGGTCTCGAGGCCCGGTTCCTTGAGGTTGGAGTGCTGGGCGCGGCGGAAGATCATGGAGATTTCCTCCTTGATCTCGGCCTGCCGGGACTCGAGTTGGGCGGTGACGAACTCTTCGTGCTTGGCCTTGACCTTCAGATAGATCTCGACATCCCAGAGCCAGACGCGTCCGGTCTGGAGGTTCTGGAACTTCTCCTCCATGAGGGGGAGTTCAACGGAGGCTTCGGTGTCGTGGCCGTCGGCGCCTTCGAGGTGAACGTCCGTGGCTTCGGCGGGTTTGGGGCCGGTGGAGTTCATGACGAAGTAGACGGCAGCGGCTTCGGCGATCATGAGACCGGCGACGATGCCGATGGTCTTGACGGGGGACTTCTTCGCTGGCGCGTCGGCGCCGGCGTCACCTTCGGCGGGGGCTGGTTTCTCGGGCTTGTCGTGCTTGTCGGACATCGTGCTTCCCCAGGCCAGCGCGGGGCGCGCGGCATGTATAGAGAATCGACTCCAGGGCGTGCCTTGGGGAGTCTGGTGTGGGGGAAGGGCGAGCAGCGGGGCCGGATGGGCCGGGCGTGCGGGCGCGCGGGGGTGAAGCCGCGGTTATGCGACCTTCTTGGCGGGAGGCGCGGCGACCGGGACGGGTGCGGGCCGGACCGTGATCTTCGGCGTGGAGGAGTTGTCGCTGGCGGTGGCGGCGCCGGGTCGGGGGACGAGCGCGAACTGGGTAGCGACAAAGCCGACCATGGTGGCGCAGTAGAGACCGACGGCGTAGAACCAGTGGAAGCCGGAGACCTCGACCTTCTGGAGCATGAACCCGAGGGCGATGGCACCGCCAGCGGCGGCGAAGAGCGCGGCGACGCTGCGGGTGCGTTCGGAGATGCGGGAGATCCAGGAGGTATCGGGGCCCAGTGCGCTGAGGCCACCGAGAACGACGGCGACGATGGATGCGCAGAGGAGGCAGACGATGGCGAGGGCGGCGACGGGCGCGGCTTCGCCGAGCGCAATCCAACCCAGGAGCACGCCGGATTCGGTTGTTTCCACGTTAGAGTCCTCACAGACCGCGCGGCACGCGCAGCCGGACTCTGCATCGACGCCGACGGGGGCCGGGTTGAGCGGCGTCGGCGGAATTCCGTGGGGAGGGGGTGATCAGCGACCGAGGACGAGCAACTGCTGCATGAGTTCGTCTGTCGTTCGGATGACGCGGGAGTTGGCGGAGTAGCCGGTGGAGGACTGGATGAGCTTGATGAACTCGTCACCGAGTTCGACGTTGGCGAGTTCGAGGGCTCCGCCGACGATGGTGCCGGCGCCGAGGGTGCCGGGGGTGGTGACGACGGCGGTGCCGCTGTTTGCGCCGGGCCTGAAGAGGTTGTCGCCTTCGTCGACGAGGCCTTCGTTGTTGGTGAAGGTGGCGAGCGCGACCTGACCGATGGTGCGGGTGAGGCCGTTGGTGAAGCTGCCGGTGATGGTGCCGTCGGCGCCGACGGAGAAGGCGGAGAGTGTTCCCAGGGGTGCACCGTCGCGGAAGGTCGCGGAGATCTGCGAGCGATCGTCGGCGAGTGACGTGGTGACGGTCTGCTGGTCTTCGAAGCGGAGGGTGAAGGTCATGGGGGTGCTGACACCGGCGTTGTCGCGGTCGATGGAGACCGTGACGGGCGTGGTGTCGAGGAGGCGACCGTCGGTGTCGAAGCTGAGGGTGCCGGTGGTGACCTGGATGGCGGCGTCGCTGTCGTCGGCGGATTCGATGTAGTAGCGCCACGTGGTGCTGGTGGAGGAGCGGGAGTCGAGGACGAAGGACGCGTCGACTTCGACGGTGGCACCGAGGGAGTCGTACGCGATGAAGGTGGTTCGGACGGCTTCCCCGTCGGCATCTGCGGCCTTCGCGGCAACAAAGGGCGTGCGGACGAGGCTGCCGGAGGCGTCGAGGACGCGGAGATCGGTGGTGTCGAGCGAGATGTCGTTGACGGTGCCGGTGTTGCCAACGATGCTGAGGATCCCGGTGGTGGCGTCAACGGTGACACCGGGGGTTACGCCGTCGGGATTCGCGCCGACGGTGGTGGCGATGCCGAGGGCCTCGTTGAGGAAGGTCATGAGGTCTTGAAGCGTGGTGGTGGCGTCGATGGGGAGAGATGCGGTGGGAACGTTCTTGCTTCCCTTCTCGGCGTTGCGAAGCTGGATGGATTGACCGGCGGTGAAGAGGGGCGTGTCGGAACCCGGGAGGCCGGGGTCTTCGATCTCGGTGAGGAGGCTGGTGGACTCGATGACGTTTCCGACGCCCGGGGGCACGGTCGCTGTGGAGATCGTGCGGAAACCCGCGGTGGTGGAACCACCGAGCGTGGTGAGCGAGCCCTGGGAGGGGAGCGTTCCGTCGGCCTTGAGGTTGCCCGACATGGTGACGTTTTCGGTGGCGCTGGCGAGGGGCAGACCGCCGAGGGGAATGTTGACCTGCACGAGCGCGCCGGGGACGACGTTGAAATCGGCGTCGACGCCGTATCCCATCAGGTTGTCGCCGTTGATGGTGGTGAGGTCCTGCGTGGCGTTCTGGCGGAAGGCACCGGCGCGGGTGTAGCGGGTTTCGTTGCCCTGCTGCACGACGAAGAAGCCGTCACCCTCGATCGCGAGATCGCGGGCGTCGCCGGTGGAGGTGAGGCCGCCGGTGTTGAAGTTGCGCTGGGTTCCGGCGACGTTGACGCCGAAGCCGATCTGGTGGGGGTTGGTACCGCCGGTGGTGTCGCCCGGGGGCGTGCCGTTCGAGACGGTGCGAGAGTAGATGCTCGAGAACATCAGGCGGGCGGACTTGAACGCGGTGGTGTTGATGTTGGCGATGTTGTTGCCGACGACATCGATGTTGCGGGCGTTCGCGTTCAGGCCGGAGAGCGCGGAGTAGAGCGCGGTGGTGGAGGGCATGGGTCGGTGCTCCGATGCGCGGCGGTGTGCCGCGGGTCAGTTCTGGGCTTGCGCGAGCGCGGCGAGAGTCTCGGGGGTGAGTCCGAGCACGCCGCGATCGGGGACCGGCACGGTCGAGGCGGAGGGTCGAGCGTCTTTGGAGTCTGATGGGATAGAGATGACGGCGTCGAGCTCGGTAACGACGCCGCCAGCGGAGAGATCGACTTCGCCGAGAACGGTGCGGGAGGTCACGTCGAGGCGAAGGGTTTTGCCATCGATGAAGACGACGGCCTGGGTTGCGCCCTGGCTCTCGGCGAGATCGGCGGCCTTGCTGAGGCGTTCGAGTTGGTCGTCGGAGAGGGTGACGCCGGAGCCGCTGGCGACGGTGACGTTGAGCCCGCTCTCGATCCCGCCGGCGCGGGCCTTCGAAAGAAGTTCGGCGAAGCCGAGGCGGTCGAGGCTTGTTCCCTTGGAGATCCGGGATTCGACGCCGGGGGGAAGGACACCTGAACCCAGCGACTTCAGGAGGTCGAGGCCGGATGCAGCTTTCACGCCGCGTCCTCCGCCTCGGTGATGTTGTCGATCTGGGCGAAGTCGAGGGTGGAACCGTCTTCGAGGCGGAGCACGGCGCCGGAGGAGGTTCGAGAGACACCCACGACCGTGCCGGCGATGCGACCGATGGAGTCGCTGACACCGCTCACGCTCTTGCCCATAAGACCCGCGGCGGAGGCGAACTCGTCGGAAGAGACGAGTTTGCCCAGGCGGTCACCCAGATCCATGTCGGACTGGATGCTGCGGATGTTGGCGATCTGTTGGACGAGCTGGTTGGTGTCGTTGGGCGCGAGGGGGTCCTGGCGACCGAGTTCGCTGAGGATGATCTTGGTGAAGTCCGCGGAGGTCATGGCGCTGTAGCCATTGCCCTGCTGCGTGGAGTTCAGCGTGTTGTCCAGTGCGTCGACTGCCATGAGTCACCAGCCCTTCGGGGTCTACACCGTTGCGTCGATACGGACCTGCGCGAGACCGGATTGATCTCGTTCGATCCACATTCCCGCGGGCTCCGCCGCTCCGGCCGCACTCCACGGCTCCGCCGTGGTCCCGTCAGTCTCTCTCTCTCGGTTCTGGCGTCGGCCATCCTGGCCGTCGTGTGAACCGCCCGAGTCGCCGTGACGGTCGGCGTTCGGGAGTTGATCGTCGAGCTGTGCATCGTGCCGGGACTCCGCCGCGAGCACGACTTCGAGCTTGGACACGCCGATGCCGCGGGCTTCGAGGGCGCCGCGGAGGTGGTCCAAACCCTCGTTCAGCAACTCGCGTGCCGCGGGGGTTGCGGCTTCGATCCGGGCTTCGATCTGGTCGTTCTGCATGGCAAGGTCGATGCGAACGGGGCCGAGGCCTTCGGGGCGGAGTCGCATCGTGACTTCCGTGCGCCCTTCGCGCACGCCTTGCACGATGACACGCGCGGCCTGCGCCGCGGTGGCAATCTCGGCCTTCATGATCTGGGGCTGGCCGGACTTGGAACCGATTCGGTTCATGACTTCGCGGAAGCCACCGGTGGCGGTCGATGCGCCGGACCCCGTGCGAGCGGATTGAGCGGGAGATGGGGTCGCCTGCGCAGGGCGGCTCGCGGGTGAAGCGGGCCCGGCGACGGACACGACCCGGGGCCCTGCTTGCGTGTTGCCGGTGGAGGGTGGTGCGGTGGTCTTGGGGGCGGCAGCGCCATCGGCCGCGGCGGCCTGAGCGGAGTGAGGATCCGGCGATGCGGCGGGCGTGCGTGAATCTGCGGCGGAAGCGTCGGATGAGCCGGAGTTCG